>JAYSPY010000023.1:0-7949 GCA_043721855.1 Pseudorhodobacter sp. | reverse complement strand
ATCAGCCGCCCGCGCACACAGTCCAGCGAAACCCCATCGCGCAACACCGTTTCCTCGACCGTGGCCCGCAGCGATGCAATCGACATTGCTGCCGTCCGCGCGCCCGCAAAATCCGCCCGGTCACGGGCATCGCGCAACAGCGCCTCCATAATCCCGGTCAACGCGGCATGCTGTGTATGGTGCAAATGATCGGCCTTGGTGGCCGCAAACAAGATCCGCTCCACCCGCCGCCCGCCAAACCACCCGGTCAGAAAAGAATTGCGACCGGGGCGAAATGCGGCCAGCACATCCGCCATGGTGCGGCGCAAATCCTCGACCGCTGGCGGGCCTGCATGAATCGCCCCCAACGCATCGACCAGCACAATCTGGCGGTCGATCCTGGCAAAATGATCGCGAAAAAACGGGGTGACGACGCGCGCCTTATACGCCTCGTAGCGCCGGTCCATTTCCCGCCACAGACTGCCCCGCGGCGTGGATGCAGGGGCGGGCAACGGCGCGAATGTCAGCACCGGCGACCCAGCCAAAGCCCCCGGCAACAAAAACCGCCCCGGTGTGCAATCGGAAAAGCCCGCCGCGCGCGCGGCCGTCAGGTAGGTGGTGAAACTTGCAGCCAACGCCTGCGCGCGCGCCTCATCCAGCCGCAAGGCGCCATCTTCAGCCCGCGCGATGGCCATGAAATCCGCTGCCTGCGTGCGTTTTGCGATGCGGATCAGCGTGTCTTCCGACCAACTTGCATAGGATTTATCCAACAGCGCCAGATCCAGCAGCCATTCGCCCGGATAATCGACGATATCCAGATGCAACTTGCGCGGCCCACCAAAGCTTGCAAAAAACCCAGATGGTCGGACCCGGAAAGAAAGCCGCAATTCTGACAATGCGCGGGTAGACTCCGGCCAATGCGGGTCGTCTCCGGTCAGCGCGGCCAGATGCCCCTCAAAGTCAAAGCGCGGCAGGGTATCATCGGGTTGCGGCTGCAAAAACGCGGCCTCGATCCGGCCAGCGCTGCGCAGTTGCGGCATCCGGCCCCGGTTCATCAGATTGGCGACAAGCCCGGTGATAAACACCGTCTTGCCCGCCCGGCTAAGGCCTGTCACCCCCAGCCGGATCACCGGCTCGAACAGGCTTTCTGAAACCGAGGCGACCGCCCCCTCAACGCCGCGCGCCAAACCGTCCGTTACGGAAAATAAACCCAAGTGACCCAGCCCTTTATACTGACGATTAACATAGGCACCCAAGTGACGCATGGGTAGTGGGAAAGAAAAGCGCTGCGGTAGACAGCGCACGCGCATTTCGCTAACCCGGGCAGATGCCACGCTATGCCCTTAAAATCGACTATCACGGCGGGCCGTTCAATGGCTGGCAACGCCAGTCGGGCGGTCAACCGACCGTGCAAGGGGCTTTGGAGCAGGCGTTAGCACAGCTTGACGCGCCTCAAAGCATCGCCGCCGCAGGCCGCACCGATGCGGGCGTGCATGCAACCGGCCAAGTGGCGCATTGCGATCTGACCAAAGACTGGGACACGTTCCGCCTGATAGGGGCGATCAACGCCCACCTGCGCCCGGCCCCGGTTTCCGTTGTAGCCGCTGTTCGAGTGCCGGATGATTTTCACGCAAGGTTTTCAGCGGTTGAACGCCGCTACCTGTTCCGCCTGGTGCAGCGCCGCGCCCCCGTGACGCATGACCGAGGGCTGGTCTGGCAGGTGCTGCATCCCTTGTCGCTTGATGCCATGCGCGCAGGCGCTGCCCACCTGATCGGGCATCATGATTTTACGACGTTCCGGTCGGCCCTGTGTCAGGCGAATTCACCGATGAAAACGCTGGATGAGATTACAATTGTTCAACACGATTATCCGCATGGTGCTGAATATTGCTTCACCTTGCGCGCCCGTAGCTTTCTGCACAATCAGGTGCGGTCTATCGTTGGCACGCTGGAACGCGTGGGTGCCGGGTCTTGGCAGCCTGTGGATGTTTTTATTGCCCTGCAGGCAAAAAACCGCGCCGCTTGTGGCCCGGTATGTCCGCCGCAGGGATTGTATCTGACCGGGGTGGGCTACCCCGATGACCCGTTTTCTGCAAAGGACAGACCATGATAGACCTGCTGCAATCCCAACTGACGGACCTGTTCCGGATCGGCCTGATCGTGGCGCTGATCGTCACCACCTTGCGAACCGAAGGGGTTACGGGGCGGATCATCCCCCTGCTGGCGGGTGTGGTGTTTGTCGCCATCATCATCCCGACCACCATGCAAACCGGCAACGACATTCCCATGATGCAGCGGATCGGCGTGGGGGTAGTGGCGAACCTGATCATCCTCGGGGCGTGCTGGGGCATCTGGCAAACCATCCTGCGCCTGCGGAACAAATGAAAAGGGCCGGGGGTTGACCCCGGCCCTTTCCGCATCTTTGCCTGCGCTTACCGCTTGGCATCGTCGGCGAAGATATCCTTCTTGTGCGTGCCGCCCGGCACCAGCAGCACGCCGATGATCACGGTAATCATCGCAATCACAATCGCATACCACAGACCGGCATAGATATTGCCGGACTGCGCAGAGATTGCGAAGGCCGTGGCCGGCATCAGGCCACCGAACCAGCCGTTACCAACGTGGTAGGGCAAGGACAGCCCTGAATAGCGGATCCGCGTCGGGAACAGTTCCACCAGCATCGCCGCGATCGGGCCATACACCATCGTCACAAGGATGATGAGGTAGGTCAGCACCGCGATGATCTTCAGCTTTTGCGCCGTGAAGATATCGAAAAAGCTTTTAATTCCGGTCGAGCTTATTTTCGCGACCGTTGTATTGTCCGCCGCCACCAGCGGATAGCCCGCCGCCTTCAGCGCTTCGTTTACGCTTTTCTCGAACGCGCCCTTAACGCCGTTTTCCGCAGCCAAAGCACCGGCTGCCGCATCGTAAGTGGCCAAAGCATCCGCCGGAATGGCCGCGCGCGCGGCATCAAGCGCCGCTTGCGCTGCTGGAACGCCCGCAGTTGCCGCATCCAGTGCTGCTTGTGCTGCCGTCTTGGCAGCCTCATCCGTGCCGTCAGCCACCTTTTTCAAGGCACCTTCCGCCAAGGTTACAGCACCTTTTGCTGCCTTCAGCGCGCCTTCGGCCCCGGTCAGTGCTGTCACTGCCGCAGCGTCCATGCCTGCTTTCACTGCTTCCAGCGCCGTTTTCGCCGTAGCAATCGCAGCTTTGTTTGCCGCACCATCATATGAAGATACGACTGTTTCCCCAACCTGCACCTGCGCCAATGTGGCGGCAGCATCATAGTTGGTGGTGTAGTTCACCGATGTCCGTGCCAGCAATGCCTTGGCGATATCGCAGGAATTTGTGAACGTTACCGTATTGGTCGGGTTGAACTGGAACGAACAGTTTCCGTCCATCGCCGTGACTGTCACAGGTGTCTGATGTGCCGTGTAAAGCACCGGGTTTGCCGTTTTCGTCAAGAATTCGAACACCGGCAGGAACGACAACGCGCCAATCAGGCAGCCCGCCAGAATGATCGGCTTGCGCCCGATCCGGTCAGACAACGAACCAAAGAACAAGAACCCACCTGTGCCAAGGATCAACGACCATGCCACCAGAACGTTAGCCGTAAAGAAATCGACCTTGATCACGTTTTGCAGGAAGAACAGCGCATAGAACTGCCCCGTGTACCAGACAACCGCCTGACCCGCGACCAAGCCCAGAAGTGCTATCAGAGCAATCTTGGCATTCATGATGCCCCAGATCACTGCAATCGCCACAAAGGCTACGCCGATGATGGCGGCAAGCGAGCTTGTCAGCATGCCGGAAAGTGCCAACACGATCAGGGCGACTGGTGCAATCAGCAAGACCAACGCATTACGCCCCGGCCCGAACGCCTCGCTCAGCGGTGCTTTTGACAACGCGCCCTCTTCCTTCATCTTCTTGAAGGCAGGCGATTCATTCATTTGCAGGCGGATATACAGTGAAATCCCCAACAAAATGATCGAGGCAAGAAATGGCACGCGCCAGCCCCATGACTGGAACGCCGTCAGCATCTTTGGCGTGCCGTCCGCGTTCATGATGGCCACCCCAGCCGCATCCAGATCAGCCACCATCGGATAGTTGGCGTTGACATAAGCCGTGACCATCAGGATCACGACCAAAGACAACAACAGGCCCAATGTCGCGGTGGTCTGGATGAATGATGTGTAATAGCCCCGCCGGTTGGCTGGCGCGTGTTCGGCCACATAGATCGCCGCCCCGCCATATTCACCACCCAGTGCCAGCCCCTGCGCCATACGCAGCGCGATAAGGATGATCGGCGCCGCCACGCCCCAGCTTTGATAGCTGGGCAAAAGGCCCACGAAGAACGTCGAAAAGCCCATGATCATGATCGTCATCAGGAACGTGTATTTCCGCCCGATAAGATCACCCAGCGCACCGAAAACCAGTGCACCAAACGGCCGCACGATGAAACCGGCCGCAAAGGCCAGCAGCGCAAACACGTTGCGGGTGGCTTCCGGGAAAGGCGCAAAGAACTGCGCACCGATAACGGCGGCGAGTGATCCGAAAAGATAAAAATCATACCATTCGAAAATGGTGCCCGCCGAAGAAGCAAGGATAACCTTCTTCTCTTCGCGGGTCATCGGGCGCGATCTTGCCCCGATATCTGCCGTTACGTTTGCCATGACTGGCCTCCTCCCTGTTGATTCGGCGTTGTGCCGGTTTGCTGGTTAACCATCGGGCAAAGCTTCGCCGTTCCCTGCCAAGGCAGGGTCAAGCCGTCGATCCGATGATCGTAGTCTCCCTCTCCGCGCCCTGTCTTGCGCCGGGCACGGCCTTTGCTATGTCAGCCCCGGTTCATCCGGTTGGCTATCAGTTCTTCCACCACCGACGGATCGGCCAGCGTGGAAATATCGCCCAAAGCGGCAAAATCATTCTCGGCGATCTTGCGCAGAATGCGGCGCATGATCTTGCCAGAGCGTGTTTTTGGCAGGCCCGGCGCCCATTGAATGAGGTCGGGCTTGGCAATCGGGCCAATTTCGCTGCGCACCCACGCCTCCAGCGCTTTGCGCAGGGCGTCAGTCGGCTCCGTGCCCTTCATCAGGGTCACATAGGCATAGATGCCCTGCCCTTTGATATCATGCGGGTAACCCACCACTGCCGCTTCGGCCACATCGGGGTGCGCAACCAATGCGCTTTCCACCTCAGCCGTGCCCATCCGGTGGCCGGAGACGTTGATCACATCATCCACCCGACCGGTGATCCAGTAATAGCCGTCTGCATCCCGGCGGCAGCCATCGCCGGTGAAATAATACCCCGGATATTGGCTGAAATACGCCTCCTCGAACCGGGCATGATCACCCCAAAGCGTGCGCATCTGGCCGGGCCAGCTATCCGCTATGCACAACACCCCGTCGGCTTCCACCGCCGTCTGCACCGCCGCCGTAGCCGGGTCCAGAACCACTGGCTTCACGCCAAAGAACGGCAATGTCGCCGACCCCGGCTTTTGCGGCACCGCCCCGGGAATAGGCGTGATCAGATGCCCGCCGGTTTCCGTCTGCCAGAACGTATCAACAATCGGACGCGTGCATTTGCCGACATGCACATTATACCAATTCCACGCCTCCGGATTGATGGGTTCCCCCACCGACCCCAGCAATTTCAGCGATGACAGATCGTGCTTTTCCACCCAGTCGGACCCTTGCGCCATCAGCGCGCGAATGGCGGTCGGCGCTGTGTAGAACTGCGTGACCTTGTGCTTGGCGCACACTTCCCAGAACCGCCCGGCGTCTGGAAAGGTTGGCACCCCTTCAAACATCACCGTCGTGGCCCCATTCGCCAAGGGGCCGTAAATGATGTAGCTATGCCCGGTCACCCAACCCACATCGGCGGTGCACCAAAACACATCGCCATCGTGATAATCAAAGCTGATCTGATGCGTCATCGCGGCATAGACCAGATAGCCACCGCTGGTATGCACCACACCCTTTGGTTTGCCGGTAGACCCTGACGTATACAGAATGAACAGCGGATCTTCCGCCGCCATTTCCGTATAGGCGCAATAGGGGGCAGCGGCGGCCATTTCCGCCAGCAGATCAATATCGCGGCCATCGACCCAGGATGTCTGATCGCCGGTATGCTTTACCACCAGGCTTTTCACCCGGTCATCGCAGTGCAACAAAGCCGCATCAGCCGCATCTTTCAGCGCGGTTTTCTTGCCGCCACGCGGTGCAAAATCCGCCGTTATCAAAACCTTGGCCGATGAATCGTTGATCCGGTTTGCAAGCGCATCCGCCGAAAACCCAGCGAACACAATGGAATGAATCGCCCCTATCCGCGCACAGGCCAACATGGCATAGGCGGCCTCCGGGATCATCGGCATGTAAATCACCACCCGGTCACCACGCCGAACGCCCTGTGCCTTCAGCACATTAGCCATCCGGCAGGTGTTTTCCAAAAGCTGGGCATAGGTGATGTGCTTGGCCGGGGTTTTTGGATCATCGGGTTCCCAGATAATCGCCGTCTGGTTGGCGCGCGCAATCATATGCCGGTCAATGCAGTTCGCCGATACGTTCAGCGTGCCATCCTCAAACCACTTGATCGACACAGCCCCCAGCTGAAACGAGCAATTCTGAACGGCCGTGTAAGTCTTGATCCAATCAATCCGCTGGCCCTGTGCAGCCCAAAACGCCGTCGGGTCGGCCACCGATGCCGCATACATCCGCGCGTATTCCGCCGCATCCACATGCGCGGATGCAATAAAATCGGCAGATGCCGGATAAATCTCTTTTGCGCGGCCCAAATCCGTCACGGCACGTCCCCCCTCAGCAAGCCATAGTTGGCATGGCCGATCATATCTGCCGCCAAGCAGGCCCGCAATCGCCGGATTCAGTCTAACTCAATAGTAAATTTATTACTAACCCTTTTGTTTATATTGATTATTTTGTAAATTATTTTACAGGTTGCCTGCCTGTTTTGTAAATAACTATTACCACACCCGTGAAACAAACGGTTTTTCAAGGCGCTGTTGCGTCATTGCCAAAGCAAGCGCCCCGTGAACTGCGTGCGGGGCAGACCAATATCCGACACTGGGTCGGCCCTTAAAGGCAATTCCAACGTCATCGCAGCCTGAAACTGCGCCCTGAAAGCCAGCACCAGTGGCCGCCGATGATTCGGACAAAGCAATGAAAAAAGGCGGCCCAAACGGACCGCCCTTTCCTTGAATAATTGCAACCCCATTCAATTCGGATTGTCGCAGCGCACTGTCACCTGCATCAAACCCTTCACCGGACTTGGCCAGCGCAGGTTGACCAGCTTGTTTTGTGCGCCCTGTTCCACTTGAACATAGGGCATCACATATTGCGCCACATTGCTTGCATTGGTGATAGCGCCTTCTGCCACCAAAGCCTGCACATTGCGCGCCCGTGACGCGAACGGCAAAAAGGCTGACGCGTCCACAACCCATGTGTCAGCGGCGGTGTTCTGGCTGTGTTCAATCATCACCGGGCTGACCGTCATCTGCGTCACGCCATTATAGGTATTGCCGTCAAACCCGATATTGCGAAACCGGGTGTAATCCAACACAGCCACCGTCGTATCGACCATCTCAACCCGGTCGATCGTGCCGTTCAGGGTGCGGAACACGTTGTTTGTCACGCTAAGCCCGTTCACAAAATGCCCGGCCCCACGCGGTGTGATCACCAAAAAGCAAAACCACGGTGCCACATCATTCACCGTAAAAACATTCCCCGTCAAAGTCAGACCACCAAAGGAAAACTCGCTGACAAAGGTGGGCACTGCGTCATGCTCGTTCGACCATTCGATAAAGCTGTTATCAATATAGTTTCCCGTCATCAGCGATTTCACATTGCTTGAGGTGAAGATAATCCCCGCCCGACGCACGCCCGCAGTTTCAGCGTCCCCTTGAAAGAAATGGTTTCCTATCAGAATATTGCCCGATCCACAGATCACTGCGAAATGGG
>JAYSPY010000022.1:0-38504 GCA_043721855.1 Pseudorhodobacter sp. | reverse complement strand
TGGCTATTGTGTCAGCCGCTGATGGCCGCGCAGGCGGCGAGCGGGCGCAGTTTGCGCTGCGGCTTTGCATGGTGGCGTTCCGGCCAAGGTTGCTGACCGGGCCAGAGGTGATGGTGGCAAATTCGAGGTCGGCCTTCGATGCGGCGGGGCGGTTAACCGATGCGCGCACGATCAAAGGATTAACGGAATTGATGCAGTCCTTGCGGGTAGAAGCGATGCGTTAGGGCTTGAGGCTGGCCGCAACCTGAAATTCGGGCGGGATGCCATCTTTGCCGTCTAGCACCAAATCCGCCATCACCTGTGCCACTTTTGGGGCCATGCCGAAGCCGATCTTGAAGCCACCGTTGGCGATGAAATGGCCGGGGCGGGCGGGCCAAGCCCCCAACATCGGCGCGCGTGACTTTGCCCTGGGACGCAGGCCTGCCCAACGGGTGATGATCGGGGCATCCATCAGCGCCGGGCAGGCAAGAACGGCCCTTTGATGCAGGATATCAAGCTGAGCATCGGTCGATTGCGGATCATTCCATTTGGTTTCCGAGGTGGACCCGATGGCCACAGTGCCATCAGCATGAGGCACGATGTGCAAGCCATCGACGAAAAGTTGCGGTTGCGTCCGCGCGTCATACTGCAACAGCAGGGCTTGGCCTTTGACGGCGGATCCTACGGGTTGGGCGAAATAGGCGCTTAAGTCTTCCAAGCCATCTGCCCCATTGGCCCAGAGCGTTGGGCCATCGGATGCGTCATTTCCGATGACAAATTCACCCCCCTTGGCCGTGATTGCCGCGGCCAAGGCGGCCAAGGCTTGCAACGGGCTCAGACGCGCGGTCAGGGTGTCGTGCACCATGTAGCCAGACCGGCTTTGTGGTTCCCACACCGCACCACGGATTGGCACCACCTGCCAGTCGGCCAAGCCGTGCCACAGCGTAAGCGCTTCGGTGTGACGGGCTTGCGCCAAAGCCACGGCGCGGACATCTGCAAGGGGTTGCAGTCGCCCGGTGCGCCCGTAGCCCGTAGGCAGGCCCGAGGCGTAGCTGACGCCAGACCACCAACTTTCGGCCATCAGCAAGCTATCAAGCTGAAACGCTTTTTTGGCATTCCAGGCCTCTGGTACATGCGGCGACAGCGACCCCACCGGGCCACCGCTGGAGCCTGCGCCAATGGCGCGACGTTCAATCACCCGCACCTTGGCACCGCGCAAGGCAGCGGCCCAAGCGATAGACAGACCAAAGATGCCAGCGCCCATGATGGTCAGATCCGGCCTTGCCATTCGTCACGCCCTTGCCCATTGTCCGACACTACGCGGTGACCCCTGCCCGCGACCAAGGGTTTACGGCAAATGAATTCCCCCGACCAGTGCGCCACTTTGACATGGCGTGACGCTGTGATCCCGGTATCTACCCGGTTTGATGACCCTTATTTTTCGCTTTCGGGTGGGCTTGCAGAAACACGGCATGTGTTTCTGGGTGGAAACGCATTGCCCGCGCGGTTTAGTCCCGGTTTTCATGTGGCGGAATTGGGATTTGGCACCGGGTTGAACCTGGTTGCCACTTTGATTGCATGGCGGGCTGCGGGCGTTTCGGGGACGCTACACTACACATCCTTTGAGGCATATCCGATGACGGCGGATGATATGGCGCGGGCGCTTGGCGCATTCCCCGAGACGCTGGCCGTGGCGGGGCCGGTATTGGATCAATGGGCGGCAGGCAACACGCAATTCAGCCTGCCGGATTTGGAAGCAAAGATTATCATCGGCGATGCAGGGGTAACTTTGGATGCCTGGGATGCTGCCGCAGATGCATGGTATCTGGACGGCTTTTCCCCCGCCAAGAACCCGGACTTGTGGACTGATACGCTGATGCACGCCGTCGCCCGGCACACCCGAACGAACGGCACATTTGCCACCTATACGGCGGCAGGCCATGTTCGGCGGGCGCTTGCGACGGCGGGCTTTGCGGTGGAACGCAGCACAGGGTTTGGCCGCAAACGCCATATGTCGGCAGGGGTGCTACGGCCATGACCGACAAAGACGCCAGCAAGGGCATCTGGCTGATGGTCGCCGCCGTCACCGTATTTGCCATGCAAGACGGATTTTCGCGGCATTTGGCGGAAACCTATAACACTTTCATGGTAATCATGATCCGCTACTGGTTCTTTGCGGTCTTTGTTGTGCTGCGGGCGTGGCGCCAACCGCAGGGCTTTCGTGCCAGCGTTCGCACACACCACCCCTGGCTGCATCTGATGCGGGCCAGTTTGCTGATTGCCGAGGTGTGCGTGATTGTGCAGGGCTATACCCTGATCGGGTTGATCAACAGCCACGCGATTTTTGCGGTTTGCCCGTTGCTGGTGGCAGGCCTTGCCGTGCCGCTGCTGGGGGAGCGGATTGCATGGCAGCGGTGGGTCGCGATCGGTGCCGGGCTTGCCGGGGTCCTGATCATCTTGCAGCCCGGATCAGGGGTGTTTTCGTTGGCGTCGCTGTTGCCGTTGGCCGCCGCTACAATGTTTGCGATCTACAGCTTGTTGACGCGTCTGGCGACGCGCGATGAACCGGCGTTTGTGGCCTTGTTTTGGTCTGGCATCATAGGCGCGGGACTGGTCAGCGTGATCGGCATCCCGAATTGGCAACCAATGACCGGTGCCGATTGGCTATGGATGACGATTTACGCGCTGCTTGCCCTGCTGGGAAATTGGCTGTTGATCCGCTGCTATGAAGTGGCCGAGGCAAGTTCGGTGCAGCCCTTTGCCTATCTGCAAATCGTTTTGGTCAGCCTGATCGGGATTGTGGTATATGGCGAAGTGTTGCGCACGCCGGTTTTGGCTGGCGGGGCAATTGTTGTGGCGGCGGGGCTGTTTGCTTTGCTTCACACAAAACGGCAGGGCAAAAGTGTGGTGCCGCAATAGGGCCAATCAATTGCCGGTCAATTCCGATGTGATGCGCACCGGGCCAACTGCGCCTTTCAATTTGGCCCGGTAAATCACCACGCTTTCCGCGACCCGCATCACATAGGTTCGGGTTTCGGTGAAGGGGATGGTTTCCACCCAATCAACCACATCCACGTCACTGCGGCGGGGATCGCCAAATTCAGTGATCCAGCGGCTGGGCCTGCCCGGGCCAGCATTATAGCCAGCGGCCACCAGCGCCACCGAGGGGCCGAAATCATCAATCAATTTGCGCAGATAAGTAGAGCCGAGGGCGACGTTATAGGCGGGATCAGACGTTAACCGGCCCGGTTCATACGGCAAGCCCGCTGTTGGCGCGATTTGCTTGGCGGTGCCGGGCATCACTTGCATCAGGCCGCGCGCACCTGCAGGGCTGATGACCGCGGCATCAAATTCGCTTTCGCGGCGTGAGATGGACAGTGCAAGGGCCCGGCTGACAGGCAGACTGTCAGGCACCATTTCAGTGACCGGAAAATAAGCCCGCGGCAGGATAATGCCACGCTCGGCCGCCTGTTTGGCGATCAGCACGGCGATATGCGGCTCGTCCGCCTCCAGCGCGTAATCCGACAGTTGATTGAGTTCACCCGCCGTCAAGCCTTCGGCGAGGTGCAAAAGAAAGCGTTTGCCAAGCCCGCGGTCACCCGCCCGCACCAAAAGGCGCGCGGCCTGAAAGACCGATGACCCGGCAAAGCTGGCGCTGCGCCAATCGGCGGGGCGCGTATCCGACAACAGGCTCGCGTCTAGGTTCAGACCAAGCCGTTCGGCGGCAAGCAGGCCGTAATACGCGGTTTGGTTTTGAGCGGCCTCGGAATACCTGGACCTAGCGGATGTGTTATCACTCTTCGCCTCATAGGCCCGGCCCTGCCAATACATCGCACGCGACAGCGAGATGGGCGTGGTGACTGCCGTTTTGAGGTTGGTGAAATGCTTAAGTGCAGTGTCCGGATCACCAAGTTTGCGCAGGGCGATGAAGCCTGCCAAAAATTCAAGATCGGCGTAGTCTTGGCCTTCGGTCATTTGGTTCCGCGAAGCGACCTTGTAGGCATCGCGCGGCTGCCCTGCCCGCATCAGGGCACGCGCAAGGCTGGCGCGGCGGTCAGCCCATGCGGCCGGATCACCAAGGCTTGCGGCAGATTTGCTGCGCTCCAGGATCAGCGCGGTTGCATCGGCGGTGCGGTCTTTCTTCATGCGCCACACAAAACGCTCGAACGCCAGACCTGCATCACCCGCCAGTGATATTGGCACGGCATCGACCAGCGCCGACGCGTTGCCAGCCTCCGCTCGCAGGGCGAGGCGCGCTTGCGCCAACGCGCGCCAATCGGCACCCACGCGCGGCAGCATACGCGTGGCCTCTGGCACCCGGTCGGCCCATAGGACACGGTCAAGGCGCACCTCGTGGGCCACAGAAAGGGCCTCGGGCATCAGGGCCAAAAGTGCGTCTTCCTCGGGCGCGGTGAATTCCAGTTCGGTCCATGCCCGAATGGCCTCCGTCTCGGCATCGGCGGCGCGGCCAAGGGCAAGATAAGACTTCACCAAGGCCAATGACCCGTCAGGTGCGCGCGGTCTTTGGCTGGCAAAATATGCCAGCACGCGGTTCGGGTCGGTTGACCGCGCAACAGCACTTTCGCCCTTTTCGCGCATCAGGGCCAAACCGGGCCAATCGGGCCTTCGGGCAAGGAATGCCTCAAAATCCCCCAGCTTGCCCGCACCGGCGCGCAGACGCATCCATTCGATCAGGTCTTGCGACAACGGCCCTTCGGTTGCGGCTGCGGCACTATCCCAATCTTGCAAAGATGCCCGTTCCAGTGCGGTGCGCATTGCGGATACTTCGTCTGCATGGGCAACCATCGGGGCGCAATGAATCAACACTCCCACGCCAGCGGCGGCAAGTGTTTGGCGAAACAGCGGGGCAAATCGGATCATGTGCGCACAAATGCCCTACAGTCAGGACGGGTGCAACTCACATCATCGCCACCGGGTGCGCGGGTGCCGCTTGGCAATGGGTTTGGTCAGCGCTAGGAAGGGCGGGTTTGCAATGGGGCGATTCAGCAGGTTTTGCCCAAAAACAGGAGAAGTGCCATGATCACAGGGCCAAAGTTGACGGGGTCTATCCCAGCCTTGGTGACACCGTTCAAGAACGGTGCTTTGGATCTTGATACGCTTAAATCGCTTGTGGAATGGCATATTGCCGAAGGCTCTACCGGGTTGGTGCCCGTGGGGACCACTGGTGAAAGTCCGACGCTAAGTCATGAGGAACATGAAGCTGTCATCGAAGTGGTGGTCAAGGCCGCGCGTGGCCGGGTGCCAGTGATCGCCGGTGCGGGGTCCAATAACACGGTCGAGGGGATGCGCCTGATCCGCCACGCGGCAAAGGTTGGGGCGGATGCCGCACTGGTGGTGACGCCCTATTATAACAAGCCCACGCAAGCCGGTTTGATTGCGCATTACACAGCCCTGCATGATTGCACCGATCTGCCCATCATCATCTACAATATTCCGGGGCGGTCAGTGGTGGATATGTCACCTGAAACGATGGGCGTGCTGGCCAGATTGCCACGCATCGTTGGCGTTAAAGACGCGACCGGCAAGATTGAACGGGTCAGCCAGCAACGCCTGACCTGTGGTGCAGATTTCATCCAGCTGTCGGGCGAAGATGCCACTGCTTTGGGGTTCAACGCGCATGGTGGGGTGGGGTGCATTTCGGTGACGGCCAATGTTGCCCCAAGACTTTGCGCTGAGTTTCAAGCGGCAACATTGTGCGGCGATTACGCAAAAGCGCTGGCATTGCAAGACCGTCTTATGCCGCTGCATGAGGCGATTTTTCTGGAGCCGGGTCTTGCTGGCGCTAAATACGGGTTATCGCGGTTGGGGTTGTGCAGCCCCGACGTGCGCCTGCCGCTGGTCGGGCTGACTGACGGCGTCAAGGCCCGGATGGATGCCGCCATGCGCCATGCCGGATTGATCAACTAGCCGATGCTGCAGCCCAACCTTCGCGGGTCACTTCTGATGGTGGCCGCGATGGCCGGGTTTGCGGTTGAGGACATGTTTTTGAAATTTGCCGCCCGTAGTTTGCCTGTTGGGCAGATTTTGATCATGTTTGGCGGCGGTGGCATGGTGGTCTTTGCAGCCCTGACCAAGTGGCGCGGAGAGCGGGTTTTTCACCCGGCGATCCTGACGCGCCCGATCCTGATACGCGCAGTGTTTGAGGTGATGGGTCGGCTCTTCTACACGCTCGCCATCGCGTTTACGGCGCTTTCAAGCGCGTCAGCGATTCTGCAGGCAACGCCGTTGGTGGTTGTTGCAGGGGCTGCGCTGATCTTTGGCGAAAAGGTTGGTTGGCGGCGCTGGGCGGCGATATCGGTGGGCTTTGTCGGCGTGCTGATCATCCTGCGGCCCGGATTGGACGGCTTTACCATGGCATCGCTGTTGGCCGTAGCCGGGACAATTGGCTTTGCCGGGCGTGATCTGGCCACAAGGGCAGCGCCTCCGGTGCTGTCGAACCTGCAACTGGGGGTGTACGGCTTTGCCATGATGGTGCCGACAGGGGCGGTGTTGCTTGCGTTTTTCGGTGATTTTGCCACGCCCGACCTTGCAACGTCGGGACAGCTCTTTGCCGCGACCGTGGTCGGCGTCGGGGCCTATTACGCGCTGACATCGGCCATGAGGATGGGCGATGTCGGGGTAATCACGCCGTTTCGCTATACAAGGTTGGTGTTCGCCCTGATCCTTGGCGCAGCCTTGTTTGGCGAGCGGCCAGATACCTATACGCTGATTGGAAGCGCAGTCATTGTGGCAAGCGGTATTTACACGCTGATCCGGGGCCGCAGGCGGGGTGGGGGCGGGGGCGTCCCTTCCCAGGACCGAATCATACGCGACCAATCTTGAAACGTCGTTGGATCAAGCTGATGATTTTGCAGTATTTATTAGTTAATCAAAGTTTAACCCCAGCAATTATTGAAAAGGTTGCTTCTACGAAGCCGAATTGCCCACAGCCGCGCATCAATGCCATCGGCAGGCCTCAAACATGACGAAAAAACGGCAAATTTCAGGTGCTAATTGGGCAGAAGGCCATCACGGCCGCCACAAGTCTTAACCCGAAAGGACAGCCCATGTTCACCAAAGAATTCCCCCGTAAGGCGCGCAATGTAACCTCTGGCTTTATTGCCGGAACGCTGGTCGAAAGCGCTGCGGGTTGGACGCCCGTTGAAAATTTGCGCATTGGCGACGCGGTGCAAAGCTATGACGGCGGCTTGGCGCGGGTGGTGGGTCTGGACCGCGATTGGATCGCGCCAGAGATCGGCGCCTTCGTTTTGCACCTGCCGGGCGGGGCATTGGATAATTGCAGCGACCTGCTGCTGTTGCCGGGGCAAAATCTGTTGGTCGATACCCTGAATGACGCGAGTTTGCCTAATGATGTGGTGGCGTTGATCCCTGCGGCAAGCCTTGAAGGGGTGCTTGGCACCACCCGCGCCCGGATTGTGAAACCGATGGAAGTGATCACGCCCCGGTTTGCCGATGACGAAGCGATTTTTGCCAATTCTGGCACGTTGCTGCATTGTCCGGGTATTCGACAGAACGCACTGCAGCCCGCCAGTGACTTTTTCACGCTGCTTGATCAAGCGCAGGCGTGCAACTTTTTGCACCGCGCTTACGGCGTGCCTGCACAGCGGCACCTTCTGCGCGCTGCGTGATGCAAAGTTAGGGGCGCGCATCTGGACTTGCCCGCCCTTACCCCTTATCTCAGCCCCATCATGGCCGAGAAATCTGATCCAAATTCCAAACTGATTGCTGAAAATCGTCGCGCACGGTTTGATTTCCATATCGAGGCCGATATTGAGGCCGGCATCATGCTGCTGGGATCAGAAGTGAAATCCCTGCGCAAGGGTGGATCCAATATAGCGGAGTCCTATGCATCGGTTGAAGGGGGCGAGTTGTGGCTGATCAACGGCTATATCGCGCCCTATCTGCAAGCCAAGACATGGGGCCACGAAGAACGCCGCCGCCGCAAGCTGTTGGTCAACAAAAAAGAGCTGTCACGCCTGTGGAATGCCACCGCGCGTGAAGGCATGACCATTGTTCCGATGAAGATGTATTTCAACGACAAGGGCATCGTGAAGCTGAAAATTGGCATCGCGAAGGGCAAAAAACAGGCTGACAAACGTGCGTCTGAAGCGAAAAAAGATTGGGATCGCGAGAAGGGCCGATTGTTGAAGCAAAACAGCAAAATGTTCTAAAAATCCAAATTATGTTGCCGGATTGGCTATAACCTGCGACACTTTGTCCACCTGGCCAGCAGTCACATGCACCAGAGCCAGCACAGATCGGGGGTATCCCGACGGAAACCGGAACAGAGTTAGGGAAGGACTACGCGTATCATGGAACTGATCATCGGTCTGATTGCAGGCGCACTGGGCGGTAACGGCGCAGGCGCTATCATGAAAAAATTCAGCCTCGGGACGCTTGGCAATTCTATTGTCGGCCTTCTTGGCGGCGGTCTTGGCACCTATATTCTCGGTATGATGGGTGCACCTGTTGATCCTGCGGCGGCGGCAGGCGGCATGGACATCGGCTCGATCATTCTAGCCATCGTCTCGGGTGGCGTTGGCGGGGGTGTGCTTTTGGCTATCGTCGGCGCGCTGAAAGGCATGATGGCGAAGTAATCAATCCGGTCCGGGTGGACAAAGTACCGCCCGGACCCGACTTGCGTCCTTGCGTCAAAGCCTGCGTCCGACTAATTCGGTTGGGTCGCCGCGCGGAGCAAATAAATGACCCCCTCACCCATGGATGATCCAAAAACGCTGGTTTCCACCGATTGGTTGGCAGCCCATATTGCAGACCCTGATCTGCGCATTCTGGATGCGTCCTGGTATTTGCCGGATGCAGGCCGCGATGCGCGGGCAGACTATGCAGCGGGGCACATTCCGGGGGCGCGGTTTTTCGACATTGACGAGATTTCCGATCAAAGATCGGCGCTGCCGCACATGGCCCCGCCGACCGAAAAATTCATCAGCCGGATGCGGGCGATGGGGGTGGGTGATGGCCATCAGGTGGTGATTTACGATGGCTCTGGCCTGTTTTCCGCGGCCCGCGTCTGGTGGACGTTCCGGCTTATGGGCAAGGTTGATGTGGCTGTGCTGGACGGCGGGTTCCCAAAATGGCAGGCCGAGGGGCGTAGTGTTGAAGACATGCCGCCCGTGATGCGCGACCGGCACATGACAGTGCAGCGGCAGGCGGCGCTGGTAAAGGACGTGACGCAGGTGGCGCATGCGTCCAAACTGGGTGAGGCAGAGATCATTGATGCGCGCTCAAACCCCCGGTTTAAGGGCGAGGTGGCGGAACCCCGGCCCGGATTGCGGGCGGGGCACATTCCGGGGGCGAAGAATGTACCCTACGCCACGCTGCTACATGCGGATGGCACGATGAAATCTTCTGCTGATCTGAAGGCGGTGTTTCAGGCCGCGGGTGTTGATCTGACCAAGCCTGCGATCACATCTTGTGGGTCAGGCATTACGGCGGCGGTGCTGAATTTGGCGTTGGAGCGCACCGGGCACCGCAACCATGCGCTGTATGACGGGTCATGGGCCGAATGGGGCATGTATGACGATTTGCAGGTTACCAAGGGGTAGACGATGTTTGACGCGCTAAAGCCGCAAGTGCCGGACCAGATTTTGCAACTGATCCAGATGTATAGGGATGATCCACGCGAGGCAAAGATTGATCTTGGCGTTGGCGTTTACAAGGATGCAACCGGGCTGACGCCGGTGATGCGGGCGGTGAAGGCGGCTGAGAAAAAGCTATGGGAAACCGAGGTGACCAAGACCTATACCGGGCTTGCAGGTGATCCGGCGTTCAATCTTGCGGCGGCCAAAATGATCCTGGGCGATGCGGTGCCGATGGACCGGGTGGCCTCAGTGGCGACACCGGGTGGCACCGGGGCCATTCGGCAGGCGTTGGAGTTGATCAAACTGGCCAGCCCTACGGCCACGGTTTGGCTTTCCAACCCGACATGGCCGAACCATCCGTCGATCATCAGATATCTGGGCATGAAAATGGCCGAGTATCGGTATTTCGACGCGGAAACACGGGGCATTGATTTTGACGGATTGCTTGCCGATCTGGGCCGTGTGGCACCCGGCGATGTGGTGCTTCTGCATGGCTGTTGCCATAACCCGACGGGGGCCAACCTGACCGCAGCCGAATGGGCGCAGGTGGCGGATCTGCTGGAGGCGCGGGGGGCTATTCCGTTCATCGACCTTGCGTATCAGGGCTTTGGCGACGGGCTGGAAGAAGATGCTGCCGCGACGCGGATGTTTGCCGCACGGTTCCCTCAGGTGTTGATTGCGGCGTCTTTCTCTAAAAACTTCGGGATTTACCGCGAGCGAACGGGAATTTTGATTGCCCTGTCGGATGCGGCACAGCGAGCGACAGTGCAGGGCAACCTTGCCTATCTGAACCGGCAGAATTTCAGCTTTCCGCCAGATCACGGCGCGCGGTTGGTAACGATGATCCTGGAGGACGCCACTCTGACCGCCGACTGGAAGGCGGAGCTGGAGGAGGTGCGTTTGAACATGCTGGGGTTGCGGCAAGCACTGGCCGATGCGCTGCGCATGGCAACCAATTCGGACCGGTTTGATTTTGTGGCGCAGCATCGCGGCATGTTTTCACGGCTGGGGCTGACGCCGGATCAGGTGCAAACGCTGCGGTTGGATCACGGCATTTACATGGTCGGCGACAGCCGCATCAACATTGCCGGGCTGAACGCAGCGACGGTGCCGATACTGGCAGCAGCGATTGCAAAGGTTGCCGCCTAGATCGGGATGATGTTTGATGGAAACATCATCCCGATCTTGCTTCTTGGTGGTCGCGTGATTGCTGAGGAAAACCGGATTCCACTTTTCCTCATCACGCTCTGGAAACCGGAAATTTCGTAATTTCCGGCGCGGATTTTTCGAAAAATCCGGTTTCAAATAAAACGACCCGCGCGGGAGGACACGCGGGCCGTTCTTGCAAGCATAGCGGGGTTAAACCCCGCTGTGCCATTGGGTTACATATTGTAGGCGCTTTCGCCATGCGATGTCTGGTCAAGCCCCTGGCGTTCGTCATCGGGTGTAGACCGCAGACCGAAGACCATCTTGATCAGGGTGAACAGCACGAAGGACACCGTTCCCGACCAGACAAGCGTTAGCCCGACTGCCTTGAACTGGGTGATCACCTGCCCTGCCATGTCATAGGTGCCGGCCACCGCTGGGAAAACGGTATAGTCGAACCAGCCCTGACCACCAAGCGATGGGTCTGCCAGGATGCCCGTGCCAATAGCGCCGACGATACCGCCGATGCAATGCACCCCGAACACATCAAGACTGTCATCATAGCCAAACGACTTCTTCACCGATGACACGAACATATAGCAGATCGGTGAGACGATCAGCCCAAGAACAAGCGCACCGCCCGGTGACGCAAAGCCGCAGGCTGGTGTGATGGCGACCAGACCTGCAACAGCGCCGGTGACCGCGCCCAGAAGCGACGAGCGTCCATGGCGCACCTGTTCGACAAGACACCATGCAACCGTGGCTGCCGCGGTGGCGATAAACGTGTTCAGAAAGGCCAGTGCGGTAATGCCGTTGGATTCGAGGTTAGACCCGGCGTTGAAGCCAAACCAACCCACCCATAGAAGGGCTGCCCCAACCATGGTCAGCGTCAGGCTATGCGGCGGCATTGGTTCCTTGTTGTGGCCGATACGTGGCCCAATCACCAGACAACCAACCAGACCTGCGATACCGGCATTTATGTGAACAACTGTTCCACCGGCAAAATCCAACGCACCCATCCCCCACAAAAGACCCATATCTGCCGGGAAATCGACCAGGAAATCCGGGCCGGCCCAGAACCAGACCATGTGTGCGATCGGGTAATAAGCAAGCAGTGACCAGCCGATGACGAACAGCATCAATGGCCAGAATTTGATACGCTCGGCGAAGGCCCCGATGAACAACGCCGGGGTTATGCAGGCAAACGTCATCTGGAAAATGACGAAGGTATATTCCGGAATGTAGACGTTGTTGGAAAACGTCGCGGCAAAGGTGCCCGTGGTCACACCCGCAAGCATCGCCTTTGACAATCCGCCAATGTACGGCGACCCCGCCGTGAACGCGAGGCTGTAGCCAACCAACACCCACATGATGGCGCAGATCGACACAATCATGAACACCTGCATCAGCAGGCTCAGCATATTCTTGGTGCGCACCAGCCCGCCATAAAACAGCGCAAGTGCCGGAATTGCCATCAGCAAAACCAGCGCCGATGACACCAGCATCCAGGTGGTATCGCCCTTGTCAACCATTGTAGCCATCTGTTCGACCGATGGGTTTTGAATTGGCCCTGCGGCGTCTTGCGCCCAGACCGGCAGGCTGGCGAACAGTGACGCAGCAAGCGCCCCGAAGCCCGCAAATTTCGGTGTGTTGTTCATAGTGTCACGATCCCCTTCGCGTGCGCATCACAGCGCTTCGTCGTCTGTTTCGCCGGTACGCACACGCAAAGCCTGCTGCACATCCAACACAAAAATCTTGCCATCGCCGATTTTACCGGTCTTGGCGGTTTTGCCGATGGTATCGACAACCTGATCGGCCAGCGCATCTGCAACCACAATCTCAAGCCGGACCTTTGGCACAAAATTCACGGCATATTCTGCGCCGCGGTAAATCTCGGTATGGCCGGACTGCGAACCAAAGCCCTTGATTTCGGTCACCATCATGCCGCGCACGCCGATGGCCGTCAGCGCTTCGCGGACTTCCTCCAGCTTGAACGGTTTAATCGCTGCTATGATGAGTTTCACATCGCTCCCCTTCTTTGGCTGGGGTTGCTGACAGCCCCCGCACAAGGGAAACGGCTTTCGCAGGTGCAGCACAAGAAAAGTGCGGCGCAAAAACGCCGATGCCCGCCGCCAAACGCACAATTTTTGCACATAGGGCGTAAGTTGACTAATTTTTAGGCGAAATCAAAACGCGAATCATTAAAGCTACCGCTCTACATTCTGAGGGCGGCGGGATAGACTGCGGCAAAACAAGGCGCACGGCGGATCAGGCATGAGTGGTATGAGTAAGGGGAATGGTCCGTTGAAGGCTGACCGGCGCTATGCGGTGACGCGCACGCCGGCACAGGGTGGGGGGTCAGGCACCCGCAGGTCGGCAAACACGGCAAAGCGCGCCAGCCCAAGGCGGCCCCGGCGCAATCCGATCATGGCAGTGCTGGTGGGGTTTGTACGGCTGATCTGGCGCATTCTGTGGGGCATCACTTGGCGGGTGGGTTTCATCTTTGCGCTGATCCTTGGCGGGGCGGTGCTGTATTTTTACGTGCAATTGCCGCCGGTCGAGAGCCTGTTGGACGGGCGTTCGCGCGGGTCTGTGACGTTGCTGGACCGTAATGACAAGGTGTTTGCCTGGCGCGGGGAAACCTTTGGCGGGCAAATTACGGCGGATACAGTATCGCCCTATTTGCTGCATGCTGTTATCGCCACCGAAGATAAGCGGTTTTATAGTCATTTCGGCATCAGCCCGCGTGGCATTGCATCGGCGGTGCGCATCAACCTGTCCGAAGGGCGCGGGCCATTGAGTGGCAATGGTGGGTCCACCATCACGCAGCAAGTGGCAAAGTTGTTGTGCCTTGGGTCGCCTTACGACCCGACACAGTGGAAATCCGAGGCCGACTATGAGGCCGATTGCCGTCAGGGCGGTGTCTGGCGCAAAGTTAAGGAGATTCCCTACGCGATGGCGATGGAAGCCAAGTATTCCAAAGCTGAAATCCTGACGATCTATTTCAACCGGGCGTATCTCGGGGCTGGCGCGCGCGGATTCGAGGCGGCTGCGCAGCGCTATTTTGGCAAATCGGCGAACGAGGTTGATCCGGCAGAGGCGGCGATGTTGGCGGGCTTGCTGAAAGCGCCGTCGCGCTATGCGCCCACCAATGATTTGAAGCGTGCGCAGGATCGTGGGGCTGTTGTGCTTGGGTTGATGCAAGAGCAGGGCTATCTGACGCCCGCCGAGGCGACCAATGCGGTTGCCAATCCCGCCCGTCTGTCAGCGGCAGCAGAAACCAAATCCGGCGGGTTCTTTGCCGATTGGGTGATGGATTCGGCACCCGCCTTTTTGACATCCGAAACGACCGAAGATGTGGTGGTGCGCAGCACGCTGGACCCTGTTTTGCAAAAGGCGGCCGAAGATGCTTTGGCCTATGTGTTTGATAACAAGGTCGCAAACGGGTCTACGGCACAGGCAGCCGTGGTCGTGATGTCTGCCGATGGGGCCGTGCGCGCAATGGTTGGCGGCAGACAGGTCGAAGCCCCTGGATCTTTCAACCGCGCGACCCAAGCCAAACGTCAGACCGGATCGGCGTTCAAGCCATTTGTTTACGCAGCGGCGTTGGATCTTGGCTATAGCCCGTCGGATTATGTGGAAGATACGCCGCTGACCATAAACATCCCCGGGTCTGGACCATGGTCACCGGTTAATTATGATAAAGAATTCAAAGGCCTGATCACGCTGACCCAAGCGCTGGAAGAAAGCCGAAATATCCCTGCGGTTCGAATATCCGAGGCAGTTGGCCGTGAAGCAGTGCGCGCGGTGGCCAATAATTTTGGCATACAAAGTGATCTTGCGGCGGGGCCGGCATTGGCGCTTGGGGCGTCCGAATCGACGCTGTTGGAAATGACCGGGGCCTATGCGGGCATCCTGAACGGCGGATCTTCCGTGACGCCCTACGGCGTGATGGACTTGCGGGTAAAGGGCGATAACGAATCACTGATGGGGGCCAGCGGCGGTATTGGCGAGCGGGTTATTTCCGAACAAGCGGCGCGGTATCTGACCTATATGATGGCGCAGGTGGTGCAGTCTGGCACAGGCGCGCGGGCAAAGCTGGACGGGCGCGAGGCTGCGGGCAAAACCGGCACAACCACGGCCGGGCGCGATGCGTGGTTTATCGGCTTTACCGCAAATTACGTCACCGGTGTCTGGATGGGCTATGATGACAACACGCCCCTGAAGGGCGTCACCGGCGGCGGTTTGCCAGCCGAGATTTGGCATGAGGTGATGGTGCGGGTTGAAGATGGTCTACCAGCGACACCACTGCCGATGGATTTTCCAGAACCAAAGCTGCCACCGGGCACAGACGTGGGGCCACAAGATGACATGGGGCCGCAATATCAGGAAGATATACTGATCGAAGGGCCATCGGCCCAACCACAAGATACCATTGATCCGGTAGAAAGGGTTCTGCGCAATCTGCTGGGCATTTCGGACGGGAATTAACCAATCAGATTGATTTCAGGTCTTCGATCAACTGATCAATATTGCCCTTACGCTTATCCAGCAATGCGCCAATTTCGGCGCGTTCTGACGCCAGCATATTGACCCCTTCGATGATCAGGTTGAAAAACAGATCCTTGCCGGACTTGTCCGATACATGCCAGCGCAGATCAAACGGCGCTTCGCCCGGAAGGTATGCCACCGACACCACCTCAAAATAACTTTTCAGGGGTTTCGCATCGGTCACCTCAATACGCCCGCCGGCGAATTCACGGAACCGGCGACCATATTTGCGGCTGATGTAGCCTTGGAATGACTTGGTGAAGGCCGAGAGTTGCCCTTTGCTGGCCGATTTTGCGGCCACACCCAATGCGGACCGCGCGATCACTGGCACATCGGCGAAACGTGCGAACAGCTTTTCAAAATCGCCCAGCATCGCAGCTTCCGATTTGCCGGAATTGATGATTTTATTCAGCTGATCAATGGTTCGGCTAACCAGCGCGCGCGCATCGTCAACCGTCAATGCAAATGCTGTGCGTGGCAAGGAAAGTGCCGCAGCCCCGGCAACCAGACCGATACCAAAACCACGACGAGACAGCGATACATTATTGCGCATAGGGATCCTCATACGGGTCAACAAAACTGTCGTCGGTAACGGTTTGACCCAGCGCAAACCGACGATTTTGCAAAAACAACAAACGCGACTGCGCGTAACTGTCTGCTGAGTCATAGAGAAGTTGATCCACGATTTCGGAATAGCGATCGCGATCACCAAGTTTTGAGCCAAGTTTCGCCACCGTGGCATAGCTTGCTTCTGGTTGCCGCAAAGCCAGACGCACCGGGTTCAGCGCGACGTCTACGATAATGCCGACAAAATCGCGTTCTGTTGACGGGCCGACAAAGGGCAACTCAAAATAATTGCCCTCCCCCGCGCCCCAGATATGCAGGGTTTCGCCAAAATCGGTAGGCTTGCCCGGCAGACCAAGTGCTGTGGCGGTGTCAAACAAACCACCAATGCCAAAGATCGTGTTCACCGCAAATCGCAAGGTATTTTGGCCCGCATTGGCAAGACGGCCCTGTAGCAAATTATTGGCAACATCGCCCGGCGCATCCAGATTTCTGGCGAAATTGGCAACGCCGCGCTTGACCGGCGCGGGCAGCACCGACCCATATACACCTGAGGCTGGCCGCACCAAGGCCTTGTCCAAACCTTGGTTGAAGGCATGAATCTCGCGGTTGGCCGTCTCATTTGGGTCGGTGATGCCTTGGGGAACAGGTGCGCCTGCACAGCCTGCAAGAGATGCAGCAAGACCTGTTGCCAACAGCGCCCTGTGCTGGCAAATCTTTGCACGATTGAAAGAAAGCAATGGATTACTAAGGTTCATCTTCCTAGGTTTCCGCCTATAAGAAGCCACAAAAACGCCGCCGCGCAGAAGGATATGGCATATGCTGCCTTGCGCATGATGACAATATTCAAGCTCGGCAATTGCGGCAAAGCTGGTCCTTTTCCGCCGACACGGGTGGTGATGCTTGGCTTGGAACTGAATGAACAGGAAGCAGAACGATGATTGCTCTACGAGGTTTGGCCGAACTGCGCGCTGCCAGGCGGGAATCACGCAATGCGATGCTTGCGGTGTTTGTGTTCAGTGTCTTTGTGAACTTTCTTATGCTGACATCATCGCTTTACATGTTGCAGGTCTACGACCGCGTTTTGGGCAGCCGATCGGTTGAAACGCTGGTTGCGCTTTCGGTGCTGGTGGGCTTTTTGTTTCTGGCGATGGGCGTGCTCGATCATGCGCGCGCAAGGGTCATGGCCCGCATCGGCGCGCGGCTGCAAGACAGTTTGGACCGGCGGGTGTTTTCTGCGTCGGTGCGTCGCCTGACCTTGACCCCGGGCGACCCGGCTGCTCTTGCTGCACAGCGCGACCTTGAGGCGGTGCAGCGGCTTTGGGCATCACCGGTGCTGCTGGCGTTGTTTGATATTCCATGGACACCGTTTTTCATTGCAGCGATTTTTGTGTTTCACGCATGGCTTGGCGTTCTGGCAATCGCCGGTGGCGTGATCTTGATCATCGTGGCATTGCTGAACCAGCGCAATTCCGAAAGCCCGCTGCTGCGCGCGAATGCGGCAGGTATGCAGGCCGACCGATTGGCCGAAAACCTGAAATCCGAGGCAGAGGCCGTACAAGCGCTTGGTATGGCGGGTGCGGGGTTTGATCGTTGGCAAAAAGCCCGCGGTCTGGCACTGGGTCAAAGCATCGAAGCGGCCGATGTGACCGGGGTGTTTGGGTCTGTGTCCAAAGTGTTCCGGATGTTTTTGCAATCGGCCATGCTGGGGCTTGGTGCCTGGCTTGTTCTGCGCGGCGAACTCAGTTCGGGCGCGATGATTGCGGGCTCTATTTTGATGGGCCGCGCGCTTGCCCCGATTGAACAGGCGGTTGGTGGATGGCCGCTGGTCAGCCGGGCGCGCGAAGGCCATGCCCGGCTTGCTGATTTGCTGACGCGCACGCCGGTTGACCCACCCCGCACCGCCCTGCCCCGCCCGAAAGCGATACTGGAGGCGCAGAATCTGTCTGTCGTCCCGCCCGGTGATGGCCAAGCGGTGCTGCGTTCCGTGAGCTTTCGGCTTGATCCGGGGCAGGCTTTGGGGATCATCGGGCCATCCGGGTCTGGCAAATCTTCGCTTGCGCGCGCGCTTATTGGTGTCTGGCGGCCCGCTGGCGGAAAAGTGCGGCTGGATGGCGCCACTTTGGATCAATATGATCCGGATGTCCTTGGCAGTTATTTTGGCTATCTGCCGCAGCGCATCACCTTGTTTGATGGCACGATCGCGCAAAACATAGCCCGCCTGCAAGAAAATCCGGACGGCTTGAAGGTGGTTGCTGCGGCAAAAAAGGCTGCTGCGCATGAGATGATTGTGAACCTGCCGGATGGCTATGATACCCGCGTCTCGACCCTTGGCGGGCGGCTGTCCGGCGGGCAAATACAGCGCATCGGCCTTGCCCGGGCGCTGTATGGTGATCCGGTGATTCTGGTGCTGGATGAACCAAATTCAAACTTGGATAATGACGGATCAATAGCGCTGAACCTGGCCATCCGCGAAATGAAGGCCGATGGCCGTGCGGTGTTGATCATGGCGCACAGGCCCGCCGCCATTCAGGAATGCGACTTGTTGCTTGTTCTGGAAGACGGGGCCAGACGCGCGTTTGGCCCACGTGACCAAGTGCTGCGTGACATGGTCAAAAACCATGCCGAAATTTCCAAAACCACGGTTCCGGGGGGTGTTGCATGACAAAATCCGCACAGGTCTGGTCGACGCGCAGGCCAATTACCTACGGCATGCTGACCCTTTTGGCTTTGGTTGGGGGGTTCGGCGGGTGGAGCGTGGCCACACAAATTACCGGCGCCATCGTCACCTCTGGCCAGATCGAGGTGGAACTGAACAGGCAGGTTGTGCAGCATCCTGACGGCGGGGTGGTGGCTACCATTGATGTCGCGGAAGGCGATACCGTGGCTGCGGGTGACTTGATCCTGACGCTTGATGGCGCGTCGATCCGGTCTGAATTGGCGATTGTTGAAGGGCAGTTTTTCGAATCCGTGGCCCGTCGCGGCAGACTGGAGGCCGAACGCGATGATCTGCAGGAAATTGTTTTTGGCCAG
Source organism: Pseudorhodobacter sp. (assembly GCA_043721855.1). GTDB lineage: Bacteria > Pseudomonadota > Alphaproteobacteria > Rhodobacterales > Rhodobacteraceae > JACMNW01. Next base: position 19,611 of record JAYSPY010000022.1, on the reverse strand, counting down.
GGCCTGACCACAGCCGAGATGGACCGTCCCGTTGTCGCAGAAAAGATGGAGGGTCAGCGCCGCCTGTTTGACGCACGCCGCGTCAGTCTGGCCAGTCAGATCGAACAATTGGGCAAACGCCGCGAGCAAATTAATGATCAACTCGATGGAATGGAATCCCAGAAACAGGCGCTGACGACGCAGCTTGGATTGTTGCGCAAGGAATTGGTTGACCAAAAGGGCCTGCTGGAAAACGGCCTGACTGAGGCCAGCCGCGTCTTGGCATTGCAACGCGAAGAAGCCAGCATGTTGGGCCAGCTTGGCGAACTTGCCGCCACGCGCGCGCAGGCCGAGGGGCGGATAACGGAAACCCAGATCGAGGTGCTGCGCCTTGCCTCGGACCGGCGCGAAGAGGCCAATGCCCAGCTGCGCGATAGCGGCGTGCAAGAACTTGAACTGGCGGAACGCCGCCGCGCCTTGCAAGAACGCATTGCCCGGCTGGATGTGCGCGCGCCAGTGTCAGGCATTGTGCTTGGGCTGACGGTGACAACCCCCCGCGCAGTGCTGCGCCCGGCGGATCCGATACTGTACCTGATCCCGCAAGACCGTCCCTTGGTCATTGCAACCCATGTGCCGCCCATCCACGTTGATCAGGTGCATGTGGGCCAATCGGTAAAGCTGGTGTTTTCGGCGTTTTCATCGCGCGAGACGCCTGAACTGACCGGCCATGTCAGCGTGGTTTCGGCCGACGCTTTGATCGACCCGCGCAGTCAGACGCCCTATTACCGCGCCGAAATTCTGCTTGATGAGGGTGAACTGGCAAAGCTGGCGGGCAATACCCTGATCCCTGGCATGCCGGTGGAAGCGTTTATCCAGACCGAAGCACGCACGCCGCTTGCATATCTTTTGAAGCCGTTCACAGACTATTTCGCGCGGGCTTTCCGCGAAAGCTGATTGGCGGCCTTGCTGCCCGTCGCCGCCAAGGGTAGCCTTCACAAAAATCCCGGAGGATCCCATGTCAGCCATCGACGCCCGCCTTGCCGAACTTGGCGTGACCCTGCCCGATGCACCCGCCCCAGCGGCCAACTATGTGCCGTTCGTGGTGTCGGGAACTACCTTGTATGTGTCGGGCCAAATCAGCCAGAACGCCGATGGCTTGATCAAGGGGCGGCTTGGCGCGGATATGGATGCCGCCGCCGGGGCCGAGGCGGCAAAGCGCTGTGCGATATCATTACTGGCGCAGGTCAAAAAGGCCTGTGGCGGCGATCTTTCGCGGCTGGTGCGGGTGCTTAAACTGACAGGGTTTGTGAATTCCACTGCCGATTTCACCGATCAGCCAAAGGTCATAAACGGCGCGTCTGATTTTCTGGTAGCAGTGCTTGGCGATGCCGGGCGACATGCGCGGTCTGCGGTATCTGCCGCCAGCCTGCCTTTGGGTGTGGCCGTTGAAATTGAAGGTATATTTGAGATCAGGTGATGGCTCGTACACCTTTGCCTGCCGCCTTTTTATCAGTCCCCTTGGCGCATCGCGGTTACCACGATGCAGCCAAACGCCGCCCTGAAAATTCGCTTTCTGCCTTTGGCGCTGCGATTGCTTCGGGCTATGGGATTGAATTGGACGTGCAACGGTCGGCGGATGACCAAGCCATCGTGTTTCATGACGAAACTTTGGACCGCATGACCCGGAAATCCGGCGCAGTACTGAAACACACAGCCGCCGAGCTTGTCGCGATTGGGCTTCATAACAGCGATGATCTGATTCCAACCTTATCGCAGGTTCTGGCGCAGGTGGCGGGCAAAGTGCCATTGCTGATCGAGATCAAAGAGGGGCTGGATACAATGCAAGACACCAGCGGCCGTTTGGAAAATGCCGTGGCATCGGCGCTTGGCACCTATCGTGGCCCGGTGGCCGTGATGTCGTTTAACCCGCATTGCATGGCCCATATGGCGCGACTTGCGCCGACCGTTCCACGCGGGCTTACCACAGAGGATTACGATCCGGCGGACTGGCTGCCCATCCCGCGGGACACCTGCGCCAAGCTGCGTGAAATACCGGATTACCACCGAACATCATCCAGCTTTATTTCGCATAAAGCGTCGGATCTGATGCGCCCTCGGATTGCGGACCTGAAATCGCAAGGTGCCGCCATTTTGTGCTGGACCATCCGTTCGCCCGAAGCAGAGGCGAAAGCCCGCCAGATTGCCGACAACATCACCTTTGAAGGCTACGCTGCCGCACTTGGTGCTTGACCCGCGCTGGTGGCGCACCACCTACAAGGCATAGCTTTCATATCCCAAGTCCCCGGCGGTGATCACGCACGATGCCAGATACCGAAGTTTCCGTTCTGTCCAGCCTGACCGATATTTCTGCACAGGATTGGGACGCGGTGGCCTGCCCCGAGGCAACCGTTGGCCGTGCCATCGACCCGTTTACCACGCATCGGTTTTTGTCGGCGCTGGATCGGTCTGGCTCTACTGGAAAAGGCACGGGCTGGCAGCCGCGCCCGCTGGTTGCCCGGCTGGATGGCAAGATCATCGCGGTAGCCCCCATGTATGCCAAAGGGCACAGCCAAGGCGAATATATCTTTGATCACAACTGGGCGCAGGCCTATGAGAACGCGGGCGGACGGTATTACCCAAAGCTGCAGATGGCAGTGCCGTTTACGCCTGTAACGGGGCGCCGGTTCTTAACCGCTTCGGGCCATACGGACGATGGCCGCGCGGCACTGCTGCAGGGGGCTTTGCAACTGGCCGGGCAGAACCAGATATCATCGCTGCATGTCACGTTTTGCACGCCAGACGAGGCAGAGGCAGGTGCGGCGATGGGTCTGATGCGCCGCACCACGCAGCAATTTCATTGGGAAAACCGTGGCTACGCGGATTTTGACGCTTTCCTGGGCGATCTGTCATCACGCAAGCGCAAAACCATCCGCAAGGAACGTGAGACGGCAAATGCCTTTGGTGGCACCATCCAGATGCTGACGGGTGATCAGATAGAGCCGCGACATTGGGATGCGTTCTGGAAGTTTTACCAAGATACCGGCGCACGAAAATGGGGCACGCCGTATTTGACCCGCGCCGCGTTTGACGAACTGCACGCCACCATGCGGGGGGACATGCTGCTGATTTTGGCCGAAAAGAACGGCAAACCAGTTGCGGGCGCATTGAACTTCATCGGGCGCGACACGTTATTTGGCCGCTATTGGGGCTGCGTCGAAGATCACCCCTGTTTGCACTTCGAGCTGTGCTATTATCGCGCTATCGACTGGGCGATTGAGAATGGCCTAAACCGGGTAGAGGCGGGCGCGCAGGGGGAACACAAGCTTGCGCGCGGCTATTTGCCGACGCCCGTGCATTCACTGCATTGGATTGCGGATGCAGGCTTTGCCAAGGCCGTGGCGCAGTATCTGCGGGCAGAGGCCGCCGCCGTGCAGGAAGAAATTGATGTGCTTACCGCTTATGGCCCGTTTCGCCGGGTGCATTCCGAAGATTGAACACAGGAGACTTCGATGGCAGACCTATTAAATCACGCCGCCCGGACCGAACATTTGCCCGCCCTTGGCGCAACGGGTTGGGGTGCCGTGCCAGACCGCGACGCGCTGCGCAAAATCTGGAAGTTCAAGAATTTTTCAGAGGCCTGGGGGTTTATGACCCGAGCGGCCTTGGTGGCAGAAAAGCTGAACCACCACCCGGAATGGTCAAACACGTATAAAGTGGTCGATGTGACCCTTAGCACACATGATTGCCATGGGCTAAGCCAGTTGGATATCGATTTGGCGCGCAAAATGGACGCGCTGGCGGGCGATGCGGCGGTGCAGACCAACCACTCTCTGCCCGCCGAAAGCCTGTGTCAGATCAAGGCAAAGGCATAGCACTACGCCTGCATTAAATCAGACTTCCGCCAAAAGCGCTTCGCCGCCCGAAATTTCGCATGCGCCGTTTGATGCTTCCAGATGCAGGCGGGTGACAACCCCGTTTTCCACCAGCATTGCATAGCGGTGGGAACGGTTGATCATGCCGCCAGCTGGCTTGGAATAGGCCATGCCTACGGCTTGGGTAAACTCTGCACCCGCATCGGCAAGCATCGTGATGCCGGCATCTGCGGCCCCTGATTGCTGGCCCCAGATTTGCATTACATAGGGATCATTTACCGAAATGCAGATGATTTCATCGATACCTTTTTGCCGAAATGCCTTCGCTGTGCGCACGAAGCTGGGCATATGGGCGGCGTCGCACGTGGGTGTAAACGCGCCAGGTACTGCAAATATCACTACCCTGCGCGCCTTCAGTTTTTCGGCCAAAGACACTGATTTTATTGTATCACTCCCTATAACGGGAAAGATTGCATTTGGCAAAGTCATGCCTTCTGACAGCATCTGGCGCCTTTCTTTATGCTTGATAAGTACGAATTCGGGCGGGTCACATTGCGGCCAGCATCGCCTCGCCGGTAGAGATATCGCACACACCCGGCGCGTCGATATTGGCATGGGTGATCACGCCGTTGTCGATCACCAGTGCATAGCGGTTTGATCGCCCGATGAGGCCAAGCTGTGGCGCGGTGAAATCCATCTTCAGGCCTTTTGTGAAAGACCCATCCGCATCACCATAATGCTTTATGCCTGCGGCAGTTGCCCCCGTCGCCTCGCCCCATGCCTTAAGTGCAAAGGGGTCGTTGACTGAAATGCACACAATCTCTTCGATGCCTTTGGCACGGAACGCCGCAGCAGTGCGGATGAAGCTTGGGATGTGCGATGTGCTACATGGCCCAGTAAAGGCACCCGGCAATGCAAATACTACAACTTTTCGGCCCTTCAACAACGACTGCAGTGGCACAGTTTCTGGACCGTTTTCACCCATCGTAACCAGATTGGTTTCTGGCAAAGTGCCACCAACAGAAATCGTCATAGGGGTATCCCTCTCGCGTTGTATTTATCAGTGGCAGAGATATAGGCTGTGCCGCGGGGGTCGACCAGAGGAAATGGGACATGGTTCAAATTGTTGTGATTGGGGCTGGGCAGGCGGGGGCGGCTTTGGTGGCAAAGCTGCGCAGCGGTGGCTATGCGGGCAAAATCACGCTGATTGGCGAGGAAGCAGCCCCGCCCTACCAACGCCCGCCCCTGTCCAAAGCTTATTTGATGGGTGAGATGGCGGAAGAACGGCTGTATCTGCGGTCGGCCGAATACTATGCCAGCAATGATATCAAGCTGATGTTGGGCAAACCCGTAAGCAGCATTGATGCGGCGGCGAAAACGGTAACGGTTGGCGGCGATTCTCTGCATTATGATCAGCTTGCTTTCACCACCGGGTCAATTCCACGCAGGCTGCCGACTGCTATTGGTGGCGATCTGGACGGGGTTTACACGGTGCGCAGTCTGGGTGACGTGGATGCGATGCGCTCCGAATTTGTGGCGGGGCGGCGCGTGGTGATCATTGGTGGCGGCTATATTGGGCTGGAGGCAGCCGCGGTGGCATCTAAGCTTGGGCTTGATGTGACCGTGGTGGAAATGGCCCCGCGCATTTTGCAGCGGGTGGCAGCACCCGAAACGTCTGATTACTTCCGGGCGTTGCACGCCTCGCATGGCGTGAAAATTCTTGAAGGCGTCGGGTTGGACCGTTTGTTGGGAGACGGCCATGTCACAACCGCGCGGCTGACCGATGGGCGCGAATTGCCTGCGGATTTTGTGATTGCGGGCGTGGGGATTGTGCCTGCAACCCTGCTGGCCGGAATGGCGGGTTTGGCGATTGATAATGGCATCAAGACCAATGCGCGTGGCCGCACGTCTGACCCCAATATCTGGGCTGCCGGGGATTGCGCGTCTTTCCCGTGGCGGGGGGGCCGGTTGCGGCTGGAATCAGTGCAAAACGCGATAGATCAAGCGGAACTGGTGGCCGAAAACATGTTAGGCGCAGCTAAGGACTACGTGCCGACGCCGTGGTTTTGGTCAGATCAGTTTGACTGTAAATTGCAAATTGCCGGGCTGAATACCGGCTATGATACCATCGTCACACGAGGGCCAGAGGGTGAAGCGGTATCATTTTGGTATTACCGGGGTAATGCGTTGCTGGCGATTGATGCGATGAACGACCCGCGCGCTTATATGGTGGGCAAGCGGCTGCTGGAGATGGGCCGCACGGTGGACGCAAGTGCCATTCGTAATCCTGCAACCGTGCTAAAAGCGTTGCTGCAATAATGCGCATAATCGGTGGACATGCGCGCGGGTTGCATCTGGCCCCGGTTGGTGACGGCGATGCTGCGGGGCATCTGCGCCCGACATCCGACCGCGTTCGAGAGGCGATTTTCAATCTGTTGATCAACGGCAAAGTCGCGCAAAGCGGCGATCCCGTGACTGGCGCCCGGGTGTTGGATCTGTTTGCAGGCACGGGTGCTTTGGGGTTGGAAGCCCTGTCGCGCGGCGCGGCACATGCGACCTTTGTGGATGATGGCAAGGTTGCCCGCGCATTGATCAAGCGCAACATTGATCTGATGCGCGCGGGCGATGATGCGGTGTGTCTTGCGGGCAATGCAGCAGCGCTGCCACCCAACCGGCGGGCGGAATTTGATCTGGTGTTCCTTGATCCACCCTACGGAAAATCGTTGGGCCAAGCCGCGCTTGCATCTTGTGTGGCGGGGGGCTGGTTTGCGCCCGATGCCTTGATAGTGTGGGAGGAAGGTTCTGCCTTGCCCCCACCGCCGGGTTTCATCCAACTAGACCAGCGCAAATACGGCGACACGTTTGTCACCTTGCTTCAGGAGCCGCGATGATACCAAGTGCAGTGATATTCGATTGCGACGGCGTCATCGTGGATAGCGAATATCCGACGTTTATTCTTTTGGCGCAAGAGTTTGCGGATTACGGTTTGCACCTGTCGCCAGACCAGATTGCGCAAGATTTCATCGGTGGCACAATGGCGGGCGTGGCCGATATGGCGCGCGCCAAGGGGGCGGATTTGCCTGCCGACTGGGTGCATATGTTTTACGAAAAGCTCTACGCGCATCTGGCACTTGGGACGCCTTTGGTGCCGGGTATTCTGGGCGTTCTGGACCATCTTGATGCCCATGCCATTCCCTATGCGGTGGGGTCCAACGGTTCTGATCACAAGATGCAGGTGACGCTGGGCCAATATCCGGGTCTGATCGCGCGGTTTCAAGGGCGGTTGTTTTCGGGCCAGACGCTTGGCAAACCAAAACCCGCACCGGATTTGTACCTGCATGCGGCCGCAGCCCTTGGGATCGCCCCAGCGCTATGTGTGGTCATTGAAGACAGCCCAACGGGTGCGCTGGCGGCACGGGCGGCGGGGATGCGCTGCATGGGCTATGTGGCCGCAGGGCACAGTGATGGGTTACGCGCGGCTGGGGCGGTGATATTTAACGATATGGCAGACTTGCCGGGAATGCTGGGCTTGTAGCCTTAAGCCGCAAACATCGGAAAGGTCACGCCCAGCGCCCAAGCCAAGAACAGTCCAAGGCCGACGCCAGCCGCAGCGGATCACCCACTGTTTGGCCCAAGCCTGCATTTGGATCAGCCAGTCGCAGCGCCTTTTCCGCCTCAGCCGCCAGCATGGTTTCCCATGCGCCTGCGACGACCAGCAGGTTGTGCGGTTGATCTTTCGTGACCGCCCGCGAAAACATCGACACGGCAACAACGGCGCCCACACGGCTGTCACGCGTCGCCTCGCGCACAACAATATCAGACGCCATCGAATGGCCCAGCAGGGCCAGCCGCCCAGCCGCCCCCGGCAGCGCCAGGGCCGCGCCCGACACACGGCCAAGTTCATCCATCAGCACTTGCGTTGTGCCACTGATGACTGACACATCGCCCGACATCGGCACCGGGTTACGGCCATGCCCCGCCAGATCATAGCTGACCGCGATATATCCCGCGCGGGCCAATGTCAGAGCGAAGCCTTCCATCAACTGCCGCGACCCGGCAAACCCATGCGCAACAATCACGACCGGAGCTGACGTAATACCGGGAAGCCGGGTAACAGTGGCGGGCGTGGTGCCAATTGTCAGCGAAGTGATCTCCAAGCCCGACCGCACAGATTGCAGCTGCCAGATCGACCAAAACGCCAGGGTCAACGCAACCGCCAGAACAGCCCAGCGGGCCCGCGTCACGCCTGCGCGCGCCAAGTCGGATAAAACAGGCCCGCAGGCGACAGCGTAAAAATTTCGCACCCGGTTGCCGTCACGCCAATGGAATGTTCAAACTGCGCCGACAGGGATTTGTCGCGTGTCACGGCCGTCCAGTCATCGGCCAGCACCTTGGTTTCAGGACGGCCAAGATTGACCATAGGTTCAATCGTGAAAAACATGCCCTCTTCCAGCACGGCGGCAGATCCGGGGCGGCCATAGTGCAGCACATTCGGCGGCGAATGGAACACGCGCCCCAAACCATGCCCGCAAAAATCGCGCACGACAGACATGCGGTTGCCTTCCACAAAGCTTTGGATGGCATGGCCGATATCGCCGAACGTATTGCCCGGCCTGACCGCAGCAATGCCCAGCATCAGCGCGTCATGCGTCACCTCAACCAACCGCCCGGCTTTGCGCGGCAGATCGCCTGCCACATACATCCGGCTGGTATCACCAAACCACCCATCAACAATCACCGTCACATCGATATTGGCAATATCGCCGTCGGCCAGAACCTTGGCCCCGGGAATGCCGTGGCACACCACGTGGTTGACCGATATGCAGGATGCGTGGCGATAGCCCTTGTAGCCGATGGTGGCGGATGTGCCGCCCCGGCGTTCCACTTCTGTTCGAATGTAATCATCCAGTGCCGCCGTGGTCACGCCGGGGACAACCATCGCAGCCACGCCATCCAGAATTTCGGCCGCCATCCGCCCGGCTGCACGCATGCCTGCGAAATCCATATCATCATGGATGCGGATGCCGTCTTTGGTGATGCGGGCGCGGGTGTGGTCCAAGAGGCTGTCCTATTCAACACTTGTTGCATGCAAGATAATTAACTTGGCGGCCTTTTGCCAGACCCTGCGCGCGCGATCACGGTCCCGTTAAGCCATGGGGGTTTGAAACCCTTGGCATTGGCCCCTATGCTGCGCCTTATAATTTGCAGGAGCCATCAATGACCAATCCCACTGCTGCGATGCTGGTTATCGGAGATGAGATTTTGTCAGGCCGCACGCGGGATGCAAACATGTATCATCTGGCGGGCTTGTTGACCGGGGCGGGTATAACCTTGGCCGAAGTGCGCATCGTGTCCGATGACACGGCGGCCATAGTTGCGGCGGTGAATGCGTTGCGCGCACAGCACGACCATGTGTTTACATCGGGCGGGATTGGCCCGACGCATGACGATATTACTGCCGAAGCGATTGCCTTGGCGTTTGGCGTGCCAATCACCATTCGTGCCGACGCCCGCGCCTTGTTGCAGGCGCATTATGACCGGGCTGGTTTGCCGTTCAATGATGCGCGCCAACGCATGGCGCGAATACCAGATGGCGCGAGTTTGATTGATAATCCTATTTCCACCGCGCCCGGTTTCACTTTGCACAATGTGCATGTCATGGCCGGGGTGCCCGCGATATTTCAGGCGATGATGGCATCCGTTTTGCCGACGCTGACGGGCGGGCAGCCACTGATCAGCCAAACCCTGCGGGTCAATCGCGGCGAAGGTGATATTGCGGGGCCCTTTGCTGCGCTGGCAGGCGACTACCCTGATCTGGCCATGGGATCCTATCCCTTCACGCAAAATGGCATTTACGGGGCCAATCTGGTGATCCGGGGGACTGATGCTGCGCTGGTTTCAGCGGCGATGGCCCGTCTGACCCAACTGTTTGGCACGCAATGACACCCGACGCGATGTCTGTGGCGTTGGAGGCGACCTGGCCGCCTGCTGGGATAACGCGGCTTGGTCCGTGGCTGCTGCGCGATGGCAAAGGCGGCGGCAAGCGCGTCTCCGCGGCAACGCTGGCAGGGCCGTTTGACCCTGATACTATCGGGGATGCGGAGGCGGCGATGCTTGATGCGGGCGGGCGGGCGTTATTTCAGCTGGGCCCCGATGACGAAGCGCTGGATGCGGCGCTTGCGGCGCGCGGCTATCAACTGATTGATCCTGTCGTGATTTATTCTGGCAAAGTAGCGGATATTGCCAAGACATCTGCGCCAATGATGACAACCTTTCCGCATTGGCCACCCTTGGGCATCGCTCTCGATCTGTGGGCGGAAGGCGGCATTGGCCCGGCGCGGCTGGACGTGATGCACCGTGTTCAAGGGGCAAAATGCGCCATCCTTGCGCGCAGTGCGGATCGCGCCGCCGGGGTGGCTTTTGTGGCGGTCCACGGGCCTTGCGCAAAGCTGCATGCGTTGGAAGTAAGCCCTGCCATGCGCAGAAAAGGTGCGGCACGCAATATCATGCTGGCCGCAGCGCAATGGGCGCAAAGTGAAGGGGCCACCGACCTTGGCCTTGCCGTCACAACCGCGAACGCGCCTGCGCGCGCGCTGTACGCTTCCCTTGGGATGCACCCTGTGGGACAGTATCATTATCGACAGCTTTAAGCCCGAAAAGAGGCCACGACCCCGTGCTGAGTAATGCCCTTAAAAATCACCGTCTGCGCAAGCTTGTTGCGGCCATCCTGATGGTGGCGTTTCCCTTGCCACTTTATCCGTTTGATTTCAATTTCCCCGCCCCGGCTACCCGATCCTTTGATAGGCAGGAAAAATTTTCAAGTTACACTCTGCCGATTGGCCCATTTGTGAATGGTGCCATGCAGACCAGCTTGCTTGAAGGCGCGGTGTCGCAAAACGCGTGGACGTTGCAGGCAAAAGATCTGACCACCTTGGAAATCTTTGCGCCGTTGCGTGATCAACTGACCGCAGCTGGTTTTACCGTATTGTTTGAATGCGATACTGCCGCGTGCGGTGGCTTTGATTTCCGTTTTGGCACCGATATTGCAGCTGAACCCGCCATGCATATTGATCTGGGCGATTTCCGCTATCTTGCCGCCAAACGCACCGGGCCAGATGGCCCCGACCATATCGCAGTGATTGTAAGCCGGTCGTCCAAGCTTGGATTTGTGCAGGTCACGCAAATCGGTAAAACGCAGGCCAAGGCGCGGGCTGTGGTCGCACCCACCACTGAAGCACTTGAAAACTCCATTTCAAAAACTCCTACGCCCTTAGGCGACGGTTTGGCAAAACAAGGCTCTGTCGCGTTGGATGATCTGATCTTTGATTCTGGTGCCGCCGATTTGGCACCGGGCGAATATGCATCGCTTGAGGCGCTTGCAGCCTATCTGCGCGCCAACCCGACAAGCAACGTGGCCTTGGTCGGTCATACCGATGCCTCTGGTGGGCTTGGCGGAAACATCGCCCTGTCGCGCGCGCGCGCAGCATCCGTGCGGACCAGAATGCTAGACGGTTACGCCATTCCTGCGGGCCAGATCATCGCCGAAGGCGTGGGCTATTTAGCGCCACGCGACGGCAATTTGACGGATCAGGGCCGCACCCGGAACCGCCGCGTTGAAGTGATGCTATTGGTAAATCCGTAATCCTGTAGCTGCCCCCCCGCCAGAAAATCACCAGTTGTCAGGCCCCTTGTCAACATAGCGGCGGGCCAGAAAGTCGATGAACGCGCGCACTTTGGGCTGGGTAAACCGGCCCGGTGGGTAGACCGCGTAAATGCCCTGCACTTCGCTTGGCAGACCGGGAATGGCCTCTTCAACCTGACCGGCCTTCATGGCATCGGCAAACAGAAATGACGGCAGATAAGCGATACCAAGCCCAGATACGGCGGCGTTCAGCAACGATTGCCCGTCATTCACCGTCAGCCAACCCACAGACCGCACCTGGCGCTTTTCACCCGAGGGTGCCGTGATCTTCCAGACGTTCCCATTGGCTTGGTTTGAATAATGCAACAGCTTGTGGTCATTCAGATCGTCGATTTTCAGGGGACGCCCGAATTTCTGGAAATAGCTGGGGCTGGCGATCATCCGCTTTGTCGTTTCAGTCAACTTACGGGCACGCAGCGTCGAATCTTCCATCTCGCCCACGCGGATGGCCATATCAAAGCCTTCTGAAATCAGCTCAACATAGCGATTGTTCAAAACCATATTCACGGTGATATCGGGGTATTCCAACAAAAACTCACCCAAAATCGGCGACAGCAGGTTCACCCCAAAATCAGTGGCAACCGATATCCGCAGCAACCCAGATGGGGCAGATTGCATGGATGTCACCAATGCATCAGCTTCGCCCGCATCGTTCAAAACCCGGCGTGCGCGGTCGTAATAGGCAAGGCCGATTTCTGTCGGACTAACCCTGCGTGTGGTGCGGTTCAGCAGCCGCGCACCAAGTCGCGCCTCCAGCGCCGATACGTGCTTCGAGACTGCGGATTTGGAAATCCCCATCTTCTTGGCAGCGTCCGTAAAGCCGCCCTGATCCACAACCGTGGCAAAAGCTTCCATTTCCGTCAGTCGATCCATTGTAGTCCCCATGCCACTTATGCGGGTTGCAGGGCCTTATTGATCCCGGATTCGGGCGAGATTGCGGTGATGGCGGGTCAAGTCCGGGGTATTGTGTGGGATCGTTAATGACCAAGAAACAACCACAGGATGAGCGGATAACCGCGTTAACCGCTTCTTTTGGGCGGCTAAATCCCGCCGAGCCGGTTTTATGGGCAAGAAAATGTTCAAGTAATTTCACATTTTCGGCGCAATGCGGCCCTTTCTGGCATCAAGATCCTCGTGGGCTGGTAAAATAAATTCCTTTTCCCTAACTCAACCACAGGGCGGCATTCCTGCTGCCTGCAGACCATGAAAAGGAAGATCACGATGAAAAACATCGCCCTCACCGTAGCCACCCTATTTGGGCTTTCCGCAGCACCTGTTTTGGCAGCAGACCTGCCCGAAATTGCGGATACCGATAGCAATGGCGTCTGGTCATGGACCGAAATGCAAACCGTCTATCCAGATCTGACCGAAGAGGTGTTTCTGACGCTGGATACCAACAAGGATGGCGGCATTGATACGGCGGAACTTGCGACTGCGGTTGATGCGGGCACGTTGGTGGCCAAGGAAGGCTGAACGCCAAGAAAGGGGGTCGGCTGGCCCCCTTTCACCCAAGTCACGTCAAAGCCGCGCCGCCAGCCGTGCCCCTTGATCTATTGCGCGCTTGGCATCCAGTTGCGCCGCAACATCCGCGCCGCCGATCACATGATGCACAATCCCGGCCGCGGTCAAAACATCGGCCAGACCCCGGTTTGAAACCTGCCCGGCACAAAGCACAACCGTGTCAACCGCGATCACTTCCGGTCTTTCGCGCCCCGGGCCGTGGCTGATGCTCAGCCCGGCCTCGGTGACCGCCTCGAAATTCACGCCGCCCAGCATTTTCACACCCTTCATTGCCAGCGCCGCGCGATGAATCCAGCCGGTGGTTTTACCCAAGCCCCGGCCCGGCTTTTCCGCCTTGCGCTGAAGCAACCACACCCCCCGCGCCGGTGCATCTGGCAAAGGCCCTGCGATCGCCAACCCGCCGGGCACGTGGGCAGGATCGCCCACCCCCCATGCGCGCTGCCACAAGGCAATATCTTCCGTTGGGCTGACCCCGGCATGCACCAGATATTCGGCCACATCAAAGCCAATGCCGCCGGCACCAACGATGGCCACAGATTTGCCAACCGACACACCCTTCAGCACATCAATATAGCTAAGCGCCCGGTCTTGCCCCGGAATGCGCGGATCACGCGGAACAACGCCCGTGGCCACCACCACCTCGTCAAATCCGCGCAAATCTTCAACACCTGCCGGCGCGCCCAGCCTGACCTCAACGCCAGCCCCTTTCACCATCGTCTCAAACCACCGCACGAGCCCGTGAAATTCTTCCTTGCCCGGCACCTGCCGCGCCAGATTCAATTGCCCGCCAAGCGCCTGAGCTTTATCAAACAGCACCACCTTGTGGCCACGCCCCGCCGCCACCACAGCACAGATCATGCCCGCAGGCCCAGCCCCCACAACGGCTATCCGCTTGGGCGCATCGGTGGGGGCGTAAACCAGCTCAGTCTCATGGCAGGCTTGCGGGTTCACAAGACAAGAGGAAACCTTGCCGCTGAACGTATGGTCCAGACAGGCCTGATTGCAAGCGATGCAAGGCGCAATTTCCGCCGCCCGCCCGGTTGCCGCTTTGCGCACGAAATCCGGATCCGCAAGAAACGGACGCGCCATAGACACCATATCAGCAAGTCCGCCAGCCAGCACCGCCTCTGCCACCTCCGGCGTATTGATGCGGTTTGACGCGATAACCGGTATTCCCACATGGGGGCGCAGCCGCCCGGTCAGATGCGCAAACGCCGCCCGGGGCACTGATGTCGCAATCGTTGGCACCCGCGCCTCGTGCCAGCCGATACCGGTGTTCAGGAGCGTGGCCCCCGCCTGCTCGATCGCTTTGGCCAGAAGCACAACCTCGTCCCAACTGGACCCGTCCGGTATCAGATCAATCAGACTGATCCGGTAGATCAGTATAAACTGCGCACCAACAGCGGCCCGAACGCGGGCCACCACTTCAACCGGCAACCGCATCCGGTTGGCATAATCGCCACCCCAACGATCAGCCCGGCGGTTGACATGCGTGACCAGAAACTGGTTCAGCAAATACCCCTCTGATCCCATGATCTCGACCCCGTCATAGCCCGCCTCCTGCGCGCGACGGGCAGCTGTCACCATGTCTGCGATCTGCTTCTCAATCCCCACCTCATCCAACGCCTCTGGCACAAATGGCGAAATCGGCGATTTCACCGCAGATGCGGAAACACAGTCCTGCGCATACGCATAGCGCCCTGCATGCAATATTTGCATGGCAATACGCCCGCCCTCAGCATGTACGCGGTTTGTCACGATCCTGTGATTGGCAATATCGGCTGCCTCAAACAACCCCGCCGCCCCCGCAAGAACACCGCCTTCGCGGTTCGGAGCCATGCCACCTGTCACCATCAGCCCAACACCGCCGCGCGCCCGGGTGGCATAAAATTCCGCAACCCGGTTCCAATCGCCAACCTCTTCCAGCCCGGTATGCATCGACCCCATCAAAACGCGGTTCGGCAAGGTGACAAAGCCCAGATCAAGCGGCGCCAGAAGATGCGGATAAAGGGTCATCAAAACCTCCAGAACTTTAGCACATCTTGACCGTAGCCTATGCAACTGTCACGCCAAACGCCGCGTAACCCCTGACCTAAAGCGCCTTCTCTTTCGCCCAAATACTCATGCGACGTTGCAGATGGTCCTGCCCGCAAAGAACAGACACCAAAAATTTTCCTGCAAAATTTTTTCCCGTTGCAGGGCTTAGCCTGCGGTTTCCACGCAATGCCGCCGAAAGGCGCGCTTTAGCAGATCCAGCTCTGCCCGCAGCAGGTCTAGCTCCGCGCGGATATCATCAACCATCGCTGCCCCTGCGATCACCGTGAAATGCCCAAGACTGGCGCCAGTGCCGACATCGCGGATGATAAACGTCTGCACCCCGTCGCCGATCACCTGCACAGGAATTGGCACGTGAACCGCCCAATGGCCGGGATGTGCTGCGTCTTGCGTGATACGGACACCGTCCAGCGGCACCTCCAGATGCATCACCTCCAGGCGCGGCTCGTCAGTTTGGCCGATCAAAAGACCTTCCCAGATGCCTGCGCGGATGCGCGTGCTGATCAGCTTTTTATCCGTCATACCGCCCTCAAACCTCGGCCCGCGGGCGCCTGCTGAAGGTCACATCCCGCAAGATGATCTGGTTCATTTCCGGTCCTTCAAAAATCAGATCAAGCCACATCCGTTCCACCCGCTTTTCACTGATCTTCGAATAGGTCAGATCAAACTCCACCATCACCTCATCTGCGTTCAATGGCAATTCCCGCACGATCTGTTCAAGGTTCGGGCCGTGTTTCACGTTCAGGCGGGCATAAATTTCCAGCGGTTTTTCCATTTCGACGGCCACGTCAACACGGATCAAATGTCGCAGCTGCAGGCCCGCCACCGCAGCCTCCGGCAAATCCACGACCAGCGACAGGAATGATCCGTCAAACTGAAACACGTCCATCCGAAAGCCGTAGGGTGCGATGTCTGCTTCGCGAGTGTTGCGGATCTGGCGCACTGTCAGTTCCGAGCTGTGGCAATCATGAAACACGGTTGTGCCATCACTTACCGTTGCCCGCACTGGCACTGACGCGATGCCAGCGGTGGCAATCGGACCGCGCCACAAATCGGGCCGCCAGGACCAATCGGTGCCAAGCGGTTTGCGCATCGCGTTTGATCCCACCACCGGCAACGTCAGACGATGATCCGCCTCAAGGATCACCCGGTCCAGCGCGCGGCGCAACGCGCGCGCACGAGTGCGGGCGTTGCGCAAACTGTCAAGATCCATTGCCACTGCCACATCGGCCATGCGGGTCCACCGACCAAGCATGCGCTTGTTCAGCAACCGATCAATAGCCCTGTCAACAGACTTTAGCATACTGGCTTTATCGCGTCCTTTGGAAGAAATGTTACTGCAACTGGACCACTGTCTTCTTAATGGCAACAAATCCCCTATCCGGCGGCATTGCGCAAGCCTGACCGCTATAATGCCTCGGCCTGCCGAATTGGATTGGCCCTTCGCAGGGCCGCAAGACTTGCCCCAAGCAACTTGCGTCCCGTGGCCTGATCAAGTGCAGATCCGGTTGGCCCTTGCACAGACATCGTGACCAACCGCCCAGATATACCCGCAATCGCGCGCCAGTAATCACCCACCCCCGCCTCGACAATGCGCAAGATGTAGGCGCCATCGCTATTGGCAGCCTGCACAATCGTCACACGATCCGCAGCACCCGTGCGGCTAAGCGCAGCCCGTCCGTCGGTGGTTTGAAAATACGCCGCCAAAGCCGCCCCTCCATCGGCCATAATGCCTGCCGAGCCGGCAGCACCAATGGTGACGCTGATCACGGCCGGTGCAGTATTCGACCCCCCACTGCACCGCCCCATCAACACCACTGCGCCGTCAGCCTGCTGGCGCGCAGATTGTTTATCGACGCAGTAACCGGCGG
The DNA here is from genome assembly GCA_043721855.1 of Pseudorhodobacter sp. Lineage (GTDB taxonomy): Bacteria > Pseudomonadota > Alphaproteobacteria > Rhodobacterales > Rhodobacteraceae > JACMNW01. The sequence continues at coordinate 2,611 of JAYSPY010000022.1, read as the reverse complement.
GCGCCGCAACCTGCACCGCGCCGCCAAGCACCGCAATTGTCTTGGTCTGCACCGGCGTTGCAAACGCGCCCGGGTCCATTTGACACCCGGCGATCAGCAAAATCAGCGCAAGATGACGCGCCTTACTGATCCATATAAACATGCCGCTCTGCTTTCGCGCCCGGATGGGTCACCGCACCCCAACGCGCGCCGCCGACCAGCTTGGCAAACTTCCACACAGCGCCGGTTTCATACTGGGTTTCGCGCGGGCCACCCCATGCGGCTTTGCGGGCGGCCAATTCGGCGTCGGTCAAAGCGACTGATAGTTCGCCAGTCAGCGCGTTCAGCGTGATCATGTCGCCGTTTTGCAGCAGCGCAATCGGCCCGCCATGCGCCGCCTCTGGCCCGACATGGCCCACACAGAAGCCGCGTGTCGCCCCACTAAAGCGGCCATCGGTGATCAGCGCCACTTTCTTGCCCATGCCTTGGCCAGACAACGCCGCCGTGGTGGAAAGCATCTCGCGCATGCCCGGGCCACCAGCGGGGCCTTCGTTGCGGATGACCAGAACCTCACCTTCGCGGTATTCGCGCTTTTGCACGGCATCAAACGCGTCTTCTTCGCATTCAAACACGCGGGCGGGGCCGGTGAACACCTGTTCTTCGGCGGTCATGCCAGCGACCTTCACTATCGCGCCATCCGGGCAGATATTGCCGCGCAAACCAACGACGCCGCCGGTTTTTGATATCGGGGTCGAGATTGGATAGATCACGCGCCCATCAGCCTCGCGCGTGATCAGGTCAAGCTCTTCGCCCATGCTGCGGCCTGACGCGGTGATGCAGTCTTCGTGAATAAGCCCCGCCTTGCGCAGTTCTTTCAGCACAACCGGCACGCCGCCCACTTCATACATGTCTTTCGCCACAAATTCGCCGCCGGGCCGCAGGTTGACGAAATACGGCGTGTCGCGGAAAATCTCGCAGACATCGAACAGATCGAAATCAATGCCAGCTTCATGCGCGATTGCTGGCAAATGCAGCCCGGCATTGGTGGACCCACCTGTGCAGGCCACCACCCGCGCCGCGTTTTCCAGTGATTTGCGCGTGACGATATCGCGGGCACGGATGTTTTTTTCGATCAGGTGCATGACAGCCACGCCGGACGCACCACCATATTGATCGCGGCTCTCGTAAGGCGCGGGCATGCCGGATGAATGCATCAGCGCCAGACCGATGGCTTCGGACACGCAGGCCATCGTGTTTGCGGTATATTGCCCGCCGCAAGCGCCCGCAGATGGGCAGGCCACGCGTTCCAGAATGGCCAGTTCAGCATCCGACATCTGGCCAGCCTGATGCTTGCCCACCGCCTCGAACACGTCTTGCACCACAACGTCCTTGCCGTTCAACCGACCCGGCAGGATCGACCCGCCATAGATGAACACCGACGGCACATTCAGGCGCACCATCGCCATCATCATACCGGGCAGGGATTTGTCGCAGCCCGCAAGCCCCACCAGCGCGTCATAGCAATGCCCGCGCATGGTCAGTTCCACCGTGTCGGCAATCGCGTCGCGCGACGCAAGGCTTGACCGCATGCCTTCATGCCCCATCGCGATACCGTCGGTCACCGTGATGGTGGTAAATTCGCGCGGCGTGCCGCCGCCTTTTTTTACACCCATCTTCACCGATTGCGCTTGACGGTTCAACGAAATGTTACACGGGGCTGCTTCATTCCAGCAGGTGGCCACACCAACCCAGGGCTGATGAATCTCTTCCTCGGTGATCCCCATCGCATAGAAATAGCTGCGATGTGGTGCGCGCGACGGCCCTTCGGTGACGTGGCGGCTGGGAAGTTTGGATTTATCGAAACGCGGGTTCGTTGTCATGGTGATCCTCCGGGAACTGGCTTTGGAGGCAGAGATAAAGTGCTGCGACAAAAGGGGCAAGAACCGATTGCATAGGCGCGTTTGCATCTGCACGTAGAAGGTGATCAAACTGATTTTTACACAGCTTTGAAGGATGTTATCGTGGCCCAAACTGACCCTGTTCGAATTGCCGCCCATATTGCAGGGTCTGTTGATCTGTACGGCGCTTTGCGCCAAGCCGGGGCAGATGCCGGGCAAGAAGTGATCTTGGCTGAAATCATCGCCGCCCTGCTAAAAGGTCACACCGTGGCGCAAGCCACCGCAACACGGCTGGCATCGGTGGACCGCGGGCTTTTGCGCGCGGTTCTGCGCAAGGGGGCGAACCTGCCCGCAACGACTGCTGCCCCCGCAGTGCGCGCCTATCTTGAAACCGTCGCAGCCGCGCCACTGTTCTTGCCGCCGATTGCGGATAGTGCCACGATTGCGCTGCTGACGAATGGCCAACACCCCGATATGCCTGCCTTTTCAGATCGCACTTTCGATGGGTGGTTTGCGCAAAAGGCACAAGGTCGCCTGCTTTACGGCCTTGGTGCGTATCTGGAAAAACGATCCGTCTATGCGACGCCGCAATTTGCCGATGTGGCAAGCCCGGAATGGCGCACGATGCATCTGGGGGTGGATGTGTTCGCCCCCGCTGGCACGCCGGTATATGCACCCCTTGCAGGACGGGTGTCGCACCTGACGTATAACGCCGATCCTCTGGATTACGGTCA
>JAYSPY010000021.1:0-11697 GCA_043721855.1 Pseudorhodobacter sp. | reverse complement strand
CAGAGGCCGGCGCGCGGGTCGTGCTGGCCAGCCGCAATCTGGACCGTGTGAAAGAAGCGGCCGAGGCGATCGAGGCGGCAGGCGGGCGGGCCTTGATCGACTATAACGTCAAGGTGCGCGTGAAGGCGGATGGCACGGGGGTCGATCTGGCGAATATGAAGATGTCGATGAACCCGCTCCACGAGATTGCCGTGGAAGAGGCGATCCGGCTGCGCGAAAAGGGTGTTGCGACCGAGATTATCGTGGTGTCCATCGGCGTGAAGCAGTCACAGGAAACCCTGCGCACCGCTTTGGCGATGGGGGCGGATCGCGCCATCCTGATCGAGGTTGCCGACAATGTGAACATCGGATACATCCCGCCCGCAGATGCAGAGGAGGCGTTCTATGCAAACCTGAATTCACTCGATAGAGTCGCCTAGTCGTTGAACAAACCACCCTCCGGCAAAGCCGGGCGGTTCAGATCACCTTCTCGCCCCCCGAAATCGAAATCCTCCACGCAATCCTGCCCGAACTCGAAGGCAAGACCACGCTCCAGAAGAACCCTCATCCACCGGAAACGCTTGCCTGGGCCGCGTGGATCATCGCCAAGCTCGACGGATGGGACGCCTATCCAAAATCCAAACCGCCCGGCCCGATCACCTTCCGCCACGGCCTCCAATACTTCAAATCCCTCGCCCACGGATGGAGGCTCAGAAATGTGTGAATCGCCTAGCGGCCAAGCGGGGGGCTTTGTCATATCGCTGTCACGCACCGCCACTACCAACTTGTTGACCACAGCGCATATCCGGGGGGTTGCACCCAGCAAAACGCCAGATATAGTTTGGGTGTTCAGGGTTATCGGACCCCTGCCTATTCAGGCAAGGCTATGAAAGCGAAGGGCGGAACTTTTGGGACTTGAGGGTGATTTCAGATCGGTATTCGTGCGTGAACCCGCAGTTTTGCGGCATTACCCGGCGCTTGTGCTGAACGCCGATTACCGCCCGTTATCCTATTACCCGCTGTCTTTGTGGCCGTGGCAGGAAGCGGTAAAAGCGGCCTTTCTGAACCGCGTCACCATCGTTGCCGAATACGACCAGGTGGTGCGAAGCCAAAGGTCCGAGTTGCGAATACCGTCGGTCGTTGTGCTGAAAGACTATGTGAAACCCCAAAAGCGCGTGGCCTTCACGCGCTTTAATCTTTTCCTGCGCGACCAGTTCTGTTGCCAGTATTGCGCGGCCAAGGGCGATTTGACATTTGATCACGTCTTGCCCCGGTCGCGTGGGGGTATCACGTCTTGGGACAACGTGGTTGCCGCCTGCTCGCCCTGCAACCTGCGCAAGGGATCGAAAACGCTGAAACAATCCGGTCTGTACCTTAGCCATATGCCACGCGCGCCGTCTGCCGAAGAAATGCAGGCCCACGGCCGCCGCTTTCCGCCAAACCATTTGCATGACAGTTGGGTGGATTATTTGTATTGGGATGCCGAACTGGAAGCTTAGATACAAGCCAGCGGCAGCCCGGTCTATTTCACTTCAGGTGCATTATCCTGTGCATCCATGGTTGACGCAGGCGCACAAAGCTTGACACAAACATCTTGGCAATCAACCCTGATGCCCAATACAGGTCTGCTAGACTTCGATCAGGATTGGCCGTAAACCCGCCGCGTTAGCGCTAACAGCATCACGATCCAAAACCGGAGTTTCGAATTATGGTTTCACGTGTCATTCCAGTTGAAACCTTTGATCTGGTGATTTTCGGAGCCACTGGCGATCTGGCGCACCGCAAAATCCTGCCCGGCCTGTATCGCCGCTTTCTTGCGGGACAAATGCCAACCGACAGCCGCATCATCGGTGCCGCGCGCAGCGTGATGACCGATGCCGAATTCCGCACCACAATAGCCGAGGCTATTGCGGAATTCGTGCCCAAATCCCGGCAAGACGCCCCCACAATAGCGCAATTCCTGGCACAGCTGCACTACATCACCATCGACGCCAAGGGCGAGAGCGGCTGGCCCGCGCTGCGTGATCTGGTGCGCCCGAATGTCGTGAAAGCATTCTACTTTTCTGTCGCGCCTTCGCTGTTTGGCGATCTGGCCGAACGCCTGCACCAACACGGCATCGCCAATGCGACCTGCCGCATCGTGGTGGAAAAACCCTTCGGCCGTGACCTCGCCTCCGCCCATGCGCTGAACCGGGTTCTTGCCGCCCATTTCACCGAACAACAGATTTACCGCATCGACCACTACCTTGGCAAAGAAACCGTACAAAACCTGATGGCCGTGCGTTTCGCCAATATCTTGTTCGAGCCGATCTGGAAGGCGCAGTATATCGACCACGTGCAAATCACGGTGGGTGAAACCGTCGGCGTCGAAGGCCGTGGTGCCTATTACGACACTTCGGGGGCGATGCGCGATATGGTGCAAAACCATATGATGCAGCTGTTGTGCCTGATCGCGATGGAACCGCCGTATCACTTTGATCCGAATGCCGTGCGCGACGAAAAGCTGAAGGTCATCCGGGCGCTGGACCCGGTCGAGGCGAAAGACATCGTGCGTGGCCAATATCTGGCCGGTGGCGGGCAGGGTGGCTATATCGAACACAGCGAAAATCCGGGTAGCCGCACCGAAAGCTACATCGCCATGAAGGTGGGCATTTCCAACTGGCGCTGGAAGGGCACGCCCTTCTATCTGCGCACCGGCAAACGCCTGCGCTCGCGCGCGTCTGAAATCGCGATCACCTTCAAAGCGCCGCCGCATTCGATCTTTGACAATTCCGGCGGCATTCATGAAAACGTTCTCGTCATCCGCCTGCAACCGAATGAAGGTATGACCCTGACCGTGATGATCAAGGAACCGGGGCCGGGCGGGATGCGCCTGACGGAGGTTCCTTTGGATATGTCTTTCGCCGATGCACTTGGCGGCGATCACGCCGATGTGCCCGATGCTTATGAGCGCTTGATCATGGATGTGATCCGGGGCAACCAGACCCTGTTCATGCGTGGCGACGAGGTCGAGGCGGCATGGGCCTGGACCGACCCGATCATCAACGGCTGGGAGCTGCGCGGCGACAAACCGCGTGGCTACGATCCCGGATCCGCTGGCCCTGATGATGCGCTGATGCTGCTGCACCGCGACGGTCGTCGCTGGAGGGAGATCAAGGAATGATATTTTCCGAATATCCAGACCGCGAAATGATGATGCTGGGGCTGGCCAACATCCTTGCGGGCGAACTTGCCGATTTCACCCGCCGCGAAGGGCGCGCCAGTTTCTGCGTGCCCGGCGGCACAACGCCGGGGCCGATCTTTGATACGCTGTCGGGCGTTGATCTGGAATGGGACAAAATCTCGATCTTCCTGAACGACGAACGCTGGGTTCCTGAGACCAACCCGCGCTCAAACACCGCGCTGATCCGCCATCGGCTGCTCCGGGGCCGCGCGGCCAGTGCCAATCTTGTACCGCTGTATGCAAGCACCGCCGAGCCCGAAGATAGCCTTGATGCCCTGTCGGCGGGCATCGCGCCGCATCTGCCCATTTCCGTCCTTCTCCTCGGCATGGGGACAGATATGCACACTGCTTCGCTTTTTCCCGGCGCGGACCGGCTTGCGGACGCGCTGGCACATGATGCCCCGATTCTGCTGCCGATGCGGGCAGAGGCAGCGGGCGAGCCACGCGTAACGCTTACAGCGCGCGTCCTCAAAGATGCCATGTCTTGCCATATCCTGATCACCGGCGCAGACAAACGCGCGGCGTTGGAACGTGCACAGCATCTGACTGAATTCGAGGCCCCGGTAAAAGCCGTGCTGGCCAACGCAACCGTGCACTGGGCGGAATAGCACTATGACTGACCACTGGAAATCTTTGGCAAAATCGCAGGCCGATACCAAAGACCGCGCCATTCTTGACCTGTTCAACAATGCAAACCGGGCGGCAGATTTTTCAGCGCGCTTGGGCGACATGCTGTTTGACTATTCCAAAACCAACATAGACGTGGTGTCGCGCGATCAGCTTTTGGCGCTTGCCACCGCATCAAACGTCGCAGCCAAGCGCGATGCAATGTTTGCAGGCGCGGTGATCAACGAAACCGAAGGCCGCGCCGTTCTGCACACGGCGCTGCGCAACATGAACGACCCTATCATTCTTGACGGCGTCGATGTCATGCCCGCCGTCCGCGCCACCCATGCCCGGATGGAAGCGTTTTGCCACGATGTCCGAAACGGCCGCTTCACAGGGCAGGGCGGCAAAATCACCGATGTGGTCAATATCGGCATTGGCGGCTCAGACCTTGGCCCTGCCATGGCCGTGCTGGCGCTAGCCCCTGCGCATGACGGACCGCGCTGTCATTTCATCTCCAACGTCGATGGCGCAAACGCGCATGACGTTCTGCGCAACCTTGATGCGACCACAACGCTAGTCATCGTTGCCTCAAAAACCTTCACCACGATTGAAACCATCACCAACACCGAAACCGTCCGCAGGTGGATGGCGAAATCCGTCACCAACCCCGGCGCGCAGTTTGCCGCTGTCTCTACATCCGCCGAAAAAACTGCCGCCTTTGGCATCGACGCTGCCCGCGTTTTTGGCTTTGAAGATTGGGTCGGCGGGCGTTATTCGCTGTGGGGGCCGATTGGTATTTCCTTGATGCTGGCCATTGGCCCCAAGGGGTTCAACGATTTTCTGGCTGGGGCCGCGTCGATGGATCGCCATTTCCGCGATGCTCCGTTCGCACAGAACCTACCCGTTCTGCTGGCGCTGGTTGGCATCTGGCACAACCAGATTTGCGGCTATGCCACCCGCGTCGTGCTGCCTTACGACCAACGCCTGTTGCGCCTGCCTGCATATTTGCAACAGCTGGAAATGGAATCGAATGGCAAACGCGTCGCCATGGACGGCACCGATCTTCCGCGCCATTCCGGCCCGGTGGTTTGGGGCGAACCCGGCACCAACGGCCAGCACGCGTTCTACCAACTGATCCACCAAGGCACCCGCGTTGTGCCCTGCGAATTTCTGGTGGCAAAACAAGGCCATGAGCCTGACCTTGCGCATCAGCACCTGCTGCTGGTGTCAAACTGTCTTGCGCAGTCTGAGGCGCTGATGAAAGGCCGCAGCTTGGCCGAGGCGACCGCGATCATGGCGAAAAAGGGCCTGACCGGGGCGGAACTGGACCGTCAGGCAAGACACCGCGTGTTCCCCGGCAACCGGCCATCCACGACGCTGGCCTACGGCCAACTGACGCCGTTCACCTTTGGCCAAATCGTGGCTCTGTATGAACACCGGGTTTTTGTCGAGGGCGTGATTTTGGGGATCAATTCCTATGATCAATGGGGCGTGGAATTGGGCAAGGAGCTGGCGCTGGCACTGCAACCGATCCTGGAGGGCAAGCAAGACACCGCTGGCAAAGATGGCTCTACCAAAGCCTTGGTGGACTATCTGCGCGGCTGAAACCGCGCAGATAAAATCCTTCTGAAGGATTTTTACAAGAGTTTTCTGAAAACTCTTACTTCAACGCTGCCGTCACAATCACTTCCACCAAATAGGCAGGTGCTGCCAGTTTAGCCTCGCCCGTTGCCCGCGCCGGGGTGTGACCCTGCGGCACCCACCCGTCCCAAACCGTGTTCATTGCAGCAAAGTCAGCCATATCCGCCAACCAAATCTGTGCCGATAAAATCCGCGTCTTATCGGTGCCAGCTTCGGCAAGGATCCGGTCCACCTCTGCCAGACATGTCCGCGTCTGATCCGCGACTGTATCGCCCGGACTGCCGACCTGCCCGGCAACCCAGATGATGCCGTTATAGCAAACCCCCTCGCTCATCCGTTTGCCAGTGCCGATGCGGGTGATATCTGTGTTCATGGTGGTCCCTTTCCTATGTCATCCGCTTGCTGGATCGGGATGATGTTTGATTGAAACATCATCCCGACCCGGATCTTGCGCGAAGGCGTGAGTGTTGAGGAAAACCGGTTCCCACTTTTCCTCGTGACGCTTGCTAGCGCAGCCGGAACGAAAACAAAAGGGATGGAGCGGGTGAAGGGAATCGAACCCTCGTCGTAAGCTTGGGAAGCTTCTGCTCTGCCATTGAGCTACACCCGCGATGCCCGTGACGTAAGCCAAGCCAAATCACGCGTCAAGCCCGATCCACCAAATGCAAAGGGCCCCCGCAAAAGCGAAGGCCCAACCCTGACCCGACTGGGGGACAATGCATCAGATCAGGGGCGCCAGCGCTGCAAGCCCAAAGGTGTGACACCCTTCAGGCCCGCAGCAGTCTGATCTCAGGACGCTGGCAACAGAACCGTGTCGATCACATGGATCACGCCGTTGGATTGCTTGACGTCAGCGATTGTTACAGTGCCGACATTGCCTTGACCGTCTTCAATCGTGACTTTGCCGTCAGCAGATTTAATCGTGAACTCACATCCACCAACAGTGGTCACTTTATGTGCGCCGCCGTCTGCTTCAACCATACCCACAATATCAGCCGACATCGCATTGCCAGCAATGACGTGGCAGGTCAGGATCTTGGTCAGCATATCCTTATTTTCTGGCTTCAGCAGATTTTCAACGGTGCCAGCTGGCAACTTTGCAAAAGCTTCGTTTGTTGGGGCAAGCACGGTGAACGGGCCAGCGCCGGACAAAGTTTCAACCAAGCCAGCAGCTTTCACAGCGGCAACAAGCGTGGTGTGGTCAGCCGAATTCACTGCGTTTTCGATGATGTTCTTGTCTTCAAACATTGCAGCGCCACCAACCATCGGGTTTTCGGCAAATGCAGCGCCTGCAAACAGGGCTACGGCAGCGGTCAGAGTTGCGAAACGGAAAGTTTTTGTCATCTGTGTCTATCCTCGGTTGACGAGCAGAGCTTGTCTCTGCCTCACCCCTAATCAACGCAGCTCAGGAAGGGAAAGTTTCAGATTGCAGGAAAAAACTTAAAAGTTTCTGTTAAGTATCGGCGACTACACCAGTAATCAAGACCGGGCCACTTGGCGCACCTGTGGTGGAGCCGCCTGCAGGTTCCAGACTGACGGCAAGCACCGCGCCGGGGGCCAAAGCGGCCAGCTGCCGGGTTGTCGTCGCATCCTTGATCAGGCCAAGCGACACGGGCGCGGCATCGCCGATGATCAGCCAAAGTTCATAATCGCGCCCCGATGCCGCATCGGTGCCAGAAGTTCTGGCCAGCGTTAACGTGCCATCCGAATAGCTGGCATTGAAGGCCAGCACCTGCGCATCGGCGGCAAGTGAGGCCGTAAGCTCGGGCTCCCGCGAAGACGGTGACGGCACCACAAAAACCACAGCCACTGCAAGTGCTGCGGCCGCACCGGCACCAGCGATAAACCCCCACCAGTTTCGTTTCTTGGCCTGATGCCGCCCAAAAAGCCGATCTTCGATCTGGGGCATCAGATTTGGCGCTGGTGCGGATACGTAGTCGTCGTTCAGCACCTCAAAATGCATGACCCATAGCGCAACACGGTTGGCAAAATCATCGTCTGACTTCAAGCGTGCGTCGACCTCAAGCCGGTCTTCCAACGACAAAACGCCCAGCACGTATTCGGCTGCAAGCATGTCGGCATCGTCTGAGGGTGAAAGATCGAGCGGGGCGGTCATTTTTCCATACACTCTTTAAGCTGCAGTAAGCTGCGACGCAGCCAGGTGCGCATGGTATTCAGCGGCACATTGAAACGCATCGACAAATCAGTATAGGAAAGCCCCCCCAGATACGCTCCCTGCACGGCGCGGGCGCGGTCTGGGTCCAGCGCCGACATGCATTCGATAATTCGGCGCGCCTGACCTTGGGCAATCAGTGCGGCTTCGGCGCTTGGTTTGGTGTCAACCAAGGCATCGGATTCGTCTTCGGTCGCTGTTGTCGCCTCGACTTTGGTGCGAAGGCGGTCAATCGCATGGTTGCGCGTTACCGAAATCAGCCAGGTCATTGCCCGGCCTTTTTCAGGATCGAACCGTCCGGCCCGCAACCACACCCGTGTAAAAACCTCTTGCAACGCATCCTCCGCTTCAGCGCGATTGGTAAGGATACGCAGCAGAACGCCGAAAAGTTTCGAAGAGGTGCTGGAATACAGATCCCGAAAGGCTGCGCGGTCCTGAGACGCCACTTTAAACAGCATTTGGGCTACTGGATCATCAGTCATTCGGCTGGCAGCCCCCTGCAATCTACGCCTCCATAAATAGCCACATGCTTAGACATGGCAAGGGGCGTTTCAATCGCGCCTGCGCCGCCGACCCGCATCTTTGCCACCGCCTGTGTTAAAGCTGACATGCGGCAGCGTGACGATCCGGCTGAGTTCGGGGAAACCGTCAACCGCGTTCGGAATGGCCGAAGCATTGACGAAATGTTCCTGAAAGCGCGGCTCGATAGCGGTTTCCACCTTGTGAATGTCGTGGACCGTCGCCTCGATGATCGTGCGCGACGCCACGTTGCACAGCGCAATCCGCGCGCCGGTGCCTGCGGCGTTGCCGGCGCTAAAGACCTTGTCCAGCGGCACATCGGGAATCATGCCCAGAACCATCGCGTGTTTCGGGCTGATATGTGCGCCAAAGGCCCCGGCAAGCGTCACGCGATCAACCGTTGTCACGCCCATTTCATCCATCAGCAATTTAGCCCCCGCATAAAGCGCGGCCTTTGCCAGTTGAATGGCGCGAATATCGCCTTGGGTGACCATGATTTTGGGCCCGCCCGTGGCCGAGCCGTCATGCAGCACATAGGAATGGGTGCGCCCTTCGGGTTCGCAGCGCAGAGTGCCGGTTTGATCTGCACTGCCGATCAGGCCGGTCTGGTCAACAAGGCCCGCCATGCGCATTTCAGCCACGGCTTCAATGATGCCAGACCCGCAAATGCCGGTGATTCCGGTGCCGGCGGTCACTGCATCAAAGCCGGGATCGGTGTTCCACAGGTCTGACCCGATGACGCGGAACCGGGGTTCTTTGGTCACAAGATCAATTTCCACCCGTTCAATGGCACCCGGGGCTGCCCGCTGGCCAGAGCTGATCTGCGCGCCTTCAAAGGCGGGGCCAGTGGGCGATGAACAGGCCAGAACACGCGTTTCATTGCCCAGCAGCAATTCGGCGTTGGTGCCGACATCGACGATCAGCACCATGTCTTTTGACTTGCCGGGCTCTTCGGACAGCGCCACTGCCGCGCAATCGGCGCCGACATGGCCCGCGATGCAAGGCAGCACATAGATGCGCGCAGAAGGGTTGATCGCTGTCAGGTCCAGTTCGCGGGCATCCAGGCTAAGGCTGCCAGACAGCGCCAGCGCAAACGGCGCTTGACCCAGTTCCACGGGGTCGATGCCCATCAAAAGGTGGTGCATCACCGGGTTGCAGACCACCACCGCCTCATAGATCGCGGTTGGCGCAATGTTTGCTTCAGTGGCGATCGACAGCGCAAGCGCGTTCAGCGCCTCGCGCACGGCATTGGTCATTTCGACATCACCGCCGGGGTTCATCATGACATAGCTGACCCTGCTCATCAGATCTTCGCCAAAGCGAATCTGTGGGTTCATCAGGCCGGCGGATGCCAGCACCGACCCGTCACGCAGATCGCACAGATGGGCAGCGATGGTGGTCGATCCAAGGTCGATGGCAAGGCCGTAAAGCCCGCCTTCATAAAAACCCGGCCAGATGTCCAGAATGCGCGGGGCCGCATCATTGTTGCCACGGTGAACGGCGACGGTAACCCGCCATTCGCCTTTGCGAAGTGCTGGTTGCAAACGGCGCATCAAGGCCAGATCGGCGGTGATACCTGCGACTTGCCACTGCTCCAGCAGGGCGGCAGACAGCCGTTCAAAATCACCAGACGGTTCGTGCATGTCAGGCTCTGCCACTTCGACATATAAAAGCCGTGTAGCGGGATCCATCACGATATCACGTTGGGTGGCGGATTTGCGGATGACTTGTTTGTGGACCTGCGATTCAGGCGGCACGTCGATTACCACATCGCCCATCACTTTGGCTTGACAGCCCAGACGGCGGCCTGTCGTCAGACCCCGGATGGATTTATAGCGTTCCTCGACTGAATTCCATTCTGAAAGTGCGCCACTGGATACGGTGACACCGTGCTTTGAAAATTCGCCATATCCCGGCGTGATCTGGCATTTCGAACAAATGCCGCGCCCGCCGCAGACGGAATCAAGATCAACGCCCAACTGGCGGGCCGCAGTCAGTACAGGCGTGCCAAGGGCAAAGCGGCCGCGTTTGCCGGACGGGGTAAAAATCACAAGGGCATCAGTCACAAACGTTGTCCTTCAGAGTTGGTCATTGGCACGCGCCACACCAGAATTGCAAAAGCAAGGGCCGCATGGACAAGCGGTGGCATTTGCACAGAGCTGGCAATCAAAGCCGCCAGTGCCCTGACAGGCCGCGCAAGCGCGCGCAATACAAGGGTCATGTGCCGACCCCGCAAGCCCCAAGTGGCAATCAACGCCCGCGCGGTCGGACCGCCGACATGCCAGCCAATATTGGCGGCATTGGCGGCTGACTGCGCGGCCGCCCTGTCAAATGGCGGTTCTGGCTGCGACATGGCGCGGTCATGTCGATGTGATGCGCTTAGGAGAAATGTCATAGTCGATACAGCCCAATGCCAATAGCGTCTGTCTTGGTGGTAGATTTCCGCGCCTCTCTGGCAAGGCCTGATTGCATTTTTGGCAAGTCAAAGTGGCGATCTGCCAACCTTATCACCGTGCCTTGCGGCCGCCACGGCGGCCTGAGGTGGCGGATGATGCCGCGGCTGACGCCTCGGCAAAGCTAAGTCCGCCTTCGACGGCTTCCAGAACCTTGGCAAAGCGGATCCATTCGCCACCATTGGCATCGTGGTTCATCAGGAAGTTGGCGGCGCGGATCGCCTCCATCTCCACCAGGCGGACCGGATTCATGATGGCCGACGTCATGCCGGCACCGATGGCCATCGGCAGGAACGCCGCGTTGATGCCGTGGCGATGTGGCAGACCAAAACTGATGTTGGACGCGCCACAGGTGGTATTCACACCCAATTCATCGCGCAGACGGCGCACCAGCGTGAAAACCTGCTGGCCCGCAGACCCCATCGCCCCCACCGGCATCACCAGCGGGTCAACCACAATGTCATGCGCCGGGATGCCAAAATCTGCTGCGCGCTGCACGATCTTTTTGGCGACAGCAAAGCGCACATCGGGGTCTTCCGAGATGCCGGTATCATCGTTGGAAATGGCCACCACCGGCACGTTGTATTTCTTGACCAGCGGTAGCACCAGTTCCAGCCGGTCTTCTTCGCCCGTCACTGAATTCAGCAAGGGGCGGCCTTCGCAGGCTTGCAACCCCGCCTCCAGCGCGCCGGGAACGGAGCTGTCGATGCACAAAGGCACGTCGGTAATTGCCTGAATGCGCAAAATCATTTCGCGCATCAGTGGCGGCTCGACGAAGTTGTTGTCGGCATAGCGCGCATCTGCGGCCATCTTGTTGGTGAACACGGCACCTGAATTTACATCCAGAACCATGGCACCGCAGGCCACCTGTTCCAGCGCATCTTTCAAAACTGTGGTGAAATCATCCATCTCCAACTCTGCCGCAAGTTTCTTGCGACCCGTGGGATTGATACGTTCGCCGATCACACAAAAAGGTTCGTCAAAGCCGATTATGACGGTTTTTGTTTTAGATTCCAATACAGTACGCGTCATTCTTCAACCTTTGAATTAAGTGTTTTGTCCGGTGACTTTCGACGCGCCACCGTGATCTGTGGCCCAGG
>JAYSPY010000020.1:0-36009 GCA_043721855.1 Pseudorhodobacter sp. | reverse complement strand
AAAACGCGGCGAAACCCGGAAGTGCCGTGCCGCCTCTCTATGCCCGTGCCCCTCCTCGACAAACGCCACAACGCGGCTGCGAAGCTCCATAGGATGTGACTTACCCATTCCAAACCCCCATATCTGGCCAGATCAGGGAATCACAAAACACCCAACTTGGGAATCCTGAATCGGATGGATGCCGACTTGCTCTAGATCAACAAAATTGCGCAGAGATGGCCGGAATACCACAGACACTGCAGCTTTTGACCTTCAGATTAGCGCCCCAATGGCCCGGTAGCGATCAATAACTGCGGATCAACCCGACCAAGCGGCCCTGCACTTTGACAAGGTGGTCGGGGTAAACCCGCGTCTCATATGCCGGATTTGCGGCCTCCAGGGCGATCATGCCACCACGGCGGCGAAAGCGCTTCAGCGTTGCTTCCTGATCTTCGACCAAGGCCACCACGATATCGCCATTCTCGGCGGTGGTTTGTTCCTGAATCACCACGATGTCGCCATCGTTGATACCTGCCTCGATCATCGAATCGCCTTTCACTTCAAGGGCATAATGTTGCCCTTTCCCGGATAGCATAGATCCTGGCACAGCGACGTGATGCGAAATTTCGGAAATAGCCTCGATCGGAACGCCTGCCGCGATGCGGCCCATTACCGGGATTTCAAACGCATAAACCGCTTCTACCGGCATGGCACCGCGCGGCGGATCAACTTTGTCACCTTTGATCAATTTAGGAGAAAAGCCGGGGCGTTCCATGGCTTCGGGCAGTTTGATAATCTCCAGCGCACGGGCGCGGTGTGCCAGGCGGCGGATAAAACCGCGTTCCTCCAACGCAGTGATCAGCCGGTGGATGCCAGATTTTGACCGCAGATCAAGCGCGTCTTTCATTTCATCAAACGAAGGCGGCACACCGTCACGGTCGGTGCGGGTCTTGATGAAATCCAACAGCTCAAGTTGTTTGCGTGTCAACATTTGCCACTCTCCGTTGTGATTAACATCTGCTTGTTAATGCAATGTTCTGCCCGTGTTCTTGGTTTGTGTCAAGTGCTTGCCAACCCTTTGGGTCAGAGAGGCAGGTAGGCGACAACATCCTCCGCTTGGCGGGGACCGTCGGCGATGGGGCGGATCAGCAGAGCGTTGGCTTCGGTCAGGATGGTCAGAAGCGCGCTATCCTGGCGATCAAACGGGGTGATCAGGCCGTTCGTCAGCCGCGCGCGCATGTAATGGGCGCGGGGGCCGTTGGCGGGAAGGTCGATTGCCAGTTTCGCAGTTTGGCTTTGCGCTGGATGGCTGCCTTGACCCAGCATCGCGCGAAGCATCGGCAGCATGAACAGATGCGCGCACACGATGGCGGATACCGGATTTCCGGGCAGACCCAGCATCGGCAAGCCATGAAGGCGGCCCGCCATCAGCGGTTTGCCGGGGCGCATGGCGATTTTGTAAAACGCGCGGTCCATGCCCATACCGGCTGCAACCTTACCGACAAGATCATGGTCGCCCACCGATGCACCACCGATGGTAACGATCAGATCGGCCCCCTTTGCCATATCCAGAACAATGCGCAGCGCAGCTTCTGTATCGCGCGCGATGGGCAACATGCGGGCAATGCCACCAGCGTCTTCAATCATTGCCTTCAAGGCAAAGCTGTTGGAGGCAATGATCTGATCCGGGCGCGGGTTCTCGCCCGGCATCACAAGTTCGTCCCCGGTGGCGATGATGGCCACAACCGGGCGGCGGGTGACGGGCAGGTCAGCGATGTTCATCGCGGCCAGAAGGGCCACGTCGTTTGGGCGCAACAGTCGGGGCGGCAGGCTGTGGCCTGCGCGGAAATCCTGACCAAAGGGGCGGATATTGGTGCCGCTATCAAGATTTTCGCGCAGGCTGATTTGGCTTGCTGCAACGGCAACGTCTTCCTGGATGACAACGCAGGTGGTGCCATCAGGCACTGGTGCGCCAGTGAAGATGCGGATCGCTTGACCGGGGGCGATGGCGCCGTTGAACGCGTGGCCTGCGCCCGCCTCGCCGATCACTGTGAAGATGGTGCCTGGTTTGGCAGTGCCATTAACCGCGTAACCATCCATCGCTGAGGCAGCAAAGGGTGGTTGGTCGCATTTTGCTATTGCAGGATCCGGCATATAGCGACCGTTGGCACGCGATAACGGCACAATTTCAGTGGGCAGTGGTGTCACAAGGGCAAAAACAAGTGACAAGGCTTCTTCAACCGTTATCACGGTGTCGCCTCGTAACGCCCTGATTTACCGCCATCTTTCAAGATCAGGGTAATGTCGGTGATGCGCATGGATTTCTCCACCGCTTTCAACATGTCATAGACCGTGAGGCATGCAACGCAGACGGCGGTTAGCGCTTCCATCTCGACCCCGGTTTGGCCGGTGGTTTTAACGGTGGCCTCAACCAGCACGGCACAGCGACTGTCATCCAAGGTCAGATCCAGCGAAACTTTCGTGATCGGCAGCGGGTGGCACAGCGGAATCAGATCGGCGGTTTTCTTGGCAGCCATAATGCCTGCAAGACGGGCCACGGCCAGAACATCGCCCTTTTTAGCATGGCCGCTGCGCACGATTGCAAGCGTGTCGGCAGTCATTTCCACCACGCCGCGCGCGGTGGCTATGCGGGACGTGACGGCTTTCGCGGATACATCAACCATATGGGCGTTGCCGCCTGCATCAAAATGGCTAAGGCCAGTGGGGTCTGCCATCAGGCGCCCCCTTGCGCTTGCAGCGGGGCCGACAGGATATGGCGTGTTGCGGCGGCAACATCTTCTTGCCGCATCAGGCTTTCGCCGATCAGAAAACAGCGCGCGCCGTACCGCGCCAGATCGGCCAGATCAGCCGGTTGATGCAAACCGCTTTCCGAGATTATCAAGCGGCCTTCGGGCACCCGGCGGGCCAGATCGCGGGTGGTGTCCAGTGTCACCTCAAACGTGTCGAGGTTGCGATTGTTGATGCCCATCAGTGGCGATTTCAGCATCGCGGCGCGGTCAAGTTCGGCGCGATCATGCACCTCTATCAACACATCCATGCCCCAATGGGTGGCGGCGGCTTCAAGGTCTGCCGCCTGAGCATCCGATACGGACGCCATGATTATCAGAATGCAATCGGCATGCAGCGCGCGGGATTCGGCCACTTGATAGGTGTCATAGAGGAAATCTTTTCGCAGGCAGGGCAGCTTTGTTGCTTGGTGCGCAGCGGTCAGAAAGGCGTCGGCGCCTTGGAATGACGGCCCATCTGTCAGCACAGACAGGCAAGTCGCCCCACCATCTTCGTAAGCTTTTGCCAAGGCGGGCACGTCAAAATCGGCGCGGATCAGGCCTTTGGACGGGCTGGCCTTTTTAATTTCGGCAATCAGGCCGTAGCCGGCGCTGGCCGCATATTGCAAGGCACGGGCAAAGCCGCGCGGGGTTGGTGCGGCCTCGGCGGCCTCTTCCACAGACGCCAAAGGACGCGCCTTTTTGCGGTGCGCGATCTCGTCGAGTTTGTAGATCTTGATGCGGTCTAAAATGCTGCTCATGTGCTTTGCCTAGCCAAAAGCCTTAGTGAAGGAAAGGCGTCTATCTTCGGGGTGGGCAGGAATTTTCATGCGAAAAATTTTCACCCTCAGGTTCAGGCGTTGGTCAGCCGGCGCAGGATGTCTATTTTGGCTTTTGCGGCACCGGAATCGATGGATGCGCGCGCCATGGCGACGCCATCTGCAAGGTCAGTCACCCGGTCGGCCACCATCAGGGCGGCGGCAGAGTTCAGCAAAACCGCGTCGCGGTAAGCCCCCGGCGCACCATCTAAAAGCGCGCGGAAGGCTGCGGCGTTTTGGGCGGGTGTGCCGCCGATAATCGCCTCGAACGGGTGAATGGGCAAGCCAGCCTCTGCCGGGTGCAGTTCAAATTCGCGGATCACGCCGTTTTCCAGGGCGGCAACCTTGGAGACGGCGGAGATGGCCAACTCGTCTGACCCATCGCCGCCATGCACGAGCCATGCTTTTTCGGACCCCAGCGCGCGCAGGGTTTCGGCCATCGGGCGGATCAGGGCTGCCGAAAACGCGCCCGTCAGTTGCCGTTTCACCCCGGCAGGGTTCGTCAGCGGGCCAAGGATATTGAACAGCGTCCGGGTGCCAAGTTCGGCGCGCACCGGCATGACGTGACGGGTGGCGGGGTGATGCATGGGTGCCATCATAAAGCCAATGCCAGCTTCCGCCAGGCAGCGCTCCACCACGTCCGGTCCGACCATGACATTGAGGCCAAGTTCGGTTAGCGCATCTGCCGCGCCGGATTTGGATGACAGGTTGCGATTGCCGTGTTTGGCGACAATGACGCCAGCACCTGCCACAACGAACGCGGTTGCGGTGGATATGTTCAGCGTGCCTTTGCCGTCGCCGCCCGTGCCGACGATATCCATGGCCCCAAGTGGCGCGCGCACCGGCAGGCATTTGGCCCGCATCACAGATGCGGCGGCGGCAAATTCATCCACTGTCTCACCGCGTGTACGCAGGGCCATCAGGAAACCACCCATTTGGGCCGGAGTGGCTGCCCCTTCAAACAGGGCGGCAAAGGCGGCTTCCGCCTCTGTCCGGGTCAGGGCACGGTCGGCGGCGATGCCGATCAAGGGTTTTAAGATGTCGCTCATTTGGGGCTCATGCAGGAACCTGCGCCTGTGCCGCCTCAAGGAAATTACGCAAAAGTGCGTGCCCGTGTTCAGAGGCGATGGATTCGGGGTGAAATTGCACGCCCTCAATCAGTTTTTCGCGGTGACGCAGGCCCATGATGGTGCCATCTTCCAGCCAAGCGGTCACTTCAAGACAAGCGGGCAGGGTGGCGCGGTCAACGATCAGCGAATGGTAGCGGGTGGCAAGAAAGGGCTGCGGCAGGCCTTTGAAAACGCCAAGCCCGGCGTGATGCATGGTGCCCATCTTGCCGTGCACGATGTCTTGCGCGCGGATCACGTTCCCGCCAAACGCCTGCCCAATGGTTTGATGGCCCAAACAAACGCCCAGCAATGGAATACTCGCCTCGGCCGCCGCAAGCGTCAGGGGCAGGCAAATGCCCGCCTGTGCGGGGTCGCAGGGACCGGGGGACAGCACGATAGACGTGGGTTGCATCGCCATAACGGCCTGCACATCCAGCGCATCATTGCGTTTGACCACAACATCTGCGCCAAGTTCGCCCAGATAATGCACCAGATTGTAGGTGAAGCTGTCATAGTTGTCGATCAGAAGCAGCATCTTGCAGGGCCTTGACAATAGGGGATGATCCGCACGCAGCGTCCGGGTATACATGGGGCAAGCGGTAATGGGGCGTCAAGGGAAACTGACGCTTTGGGGTGGAGGAGCGATCTTCCGATGGGCACAAAAAGAATAAGCAGGGGGCTAAGGATGATCCGGGGATTCCTTTCAGGTGTGTTTTGGGGCACAGCGGTATCCGCTTTGGGGCTTGGGGCTGTGTCACAGTTAACGCCGCTTCCGGTAGCGCGCATAACGGCAGAGGCATCGGCGGTGCCACGGGCGAAGCCTGCAGTGGTTGAAACGCCTGTGTCGCCAGAGGTGGCGGTGCCGGAGGTGAAACCAGCGACACTTGCCCCCGTGCCAGAGCTTACGCCAGAGCCTACGCCAGAGTCTACGCCCGCGCCCGCCAGCCCAGCCCCGGTTACCCCAGCCCCGGTTACCCCAGCCCCGGTTACCCAAGTCCTTGTCCCGCCTGCCGGATCGGAATTTGCCGAACCATTGCCTGATGTGACCCCTGTTGCTCCGGCAGGTGATGTGGCCCCGGTTTCGGATACTGCGACTGCGCCTCTGGCGCAGCTCGCGACAGATGAGGGCACGCAGGCAAATGCCCCGTCAGTTGCGCCAAAGACCGGGCTTGAAGCGCCCAAACTGCTTGATGCCCCCGATGGAAATGGCGACGCAGGCGCAGTTGTTGCGGGCGATGATGGCACCAAGATTGCACTGGTCGTACCGGGGCAGGTGACAGTGCCTGGTGCGGACACAGCGCCTTTGGCAGTGCAAGACCCGGCCCCGCCCACAAAGTCGGCACCCGAAGATGGGCGGCTGAAACCCGTGCCGGAAATTCTGCCCATGCTGGACGGCGAGGTACAGCAGCCCGCGCAGATCGCGCCGGACCCGGTGTTGGTTCCGGTCACCGATCCTGCGACTGGTGATCCTGCGATGGGCGATGCTGCCAAATCATCCGCGACGCTGCAGCCGACGCCGGGCCTGGACGGCAAGGTTGACGGTGTGACAATAGGCCGTCTGCCCAAGATCGGCGATGCGCCTGCCGCTTCAGAGGCGGAAATATCGCCTGCGTCAGAAGCCAATCCTGACGGCAGCCCCGCATTGGCGATTGATGGCGATGCGGACTTGCCGCCTTTGCAAAAATACGCGCGGACGTTCGAAAACCCGGACGCCAAGCCTTTGTTTGCGATCATATTGATTGATACAGGCGGGGCCGATCTTGACCGAGCCTCGCTTGCCGCGATGCCGTTTCCCGTGACCTTTGCGCTTGATCCTTTGGCGGCAAATGCGGCGGAAGCCAGCGCGATTTACCGGGCTGCCGGACAAGAGGTGATTATGGTGGCCACGGGAATTCCTGCAGGCGCAACCCCGTCTGATCTGGAAGTCACCTTCGCGTCACATGCCATTGCCTTGCCAGAGGCGGTGGCGGTGATTGATACCGAATTTGGTGCGTTTCAGGCGGACCGCCCGTTGGCAACCCAAGTGGTGCCAATTTTGAAGGCGCAGGGCCGCGGGTTGATTTCCTGGGACCGGGGCTTGAACGCGGCCGATCAGGTGGCGCGCCGCGAAGGGTTGGCGGCGGGCATGGTGTTTCGCAAACTTGACGGCCAAGGCGAAAACAAATCCGCCGTGCGCCGTGCGTTGGACCGGGCGGCGTTCAAGGCAGCACAGGATGGACGTGTGATGGTGATTGGGCAAACCCTGCCGCAAACAGTGGCGGCGTTGACGGAATGGGCGGTGGCGGGGCGGGCGACTTCTGTGGCGCTGGCCCCGGTATCGGCGGTGTTGACCACGCAGTAAGCCCTGGGCCGGCGCATCAACCTGTCACTGTTGCTGCAGGGTGCTTGAAATCGCGCAACCATGATGTGGATTGGTGCGTGAAATCGCGCAACCATGGTCTATGGATCGCTTCGTGAAATCGCGCACGCTATGCGGGGTTTGCAAGCACCGGCTGCGCCGGGATCAACGGTTGCCGCGCCGCGAAAACAGGCCCGCATCTTCGGCGGCGCGGCGCAGGGCGCGGGATTTGTTCAGGGTTTCTTGATATTCCGCCTCGGGGTCGCTGTCATAGACCACGCCGCCCCCGGCTTGGATATAAAGAACCTCGTCCTTTAACACCGCCGTACGAAGGGCTATGCAAAAGTCCATCTCGCCATTGGCGGCAAAATAGCCAATACCGCCGCCGTAGACGCCGCGCTTTTCGGGTTCCAATTCGTCAATGATCTGCATGGCTCGGACCTTGGGCGCACCTGATACCGTGCCAGCGGGCAGGCCCGCCAACAAGGCAGACAGCGCATCTTCGCCATCGGCAATTTGCCCCACCACGTTGGACACGATATGCATGACGTGGGAATAACGCTCAATGATGAACTGTTCAGTCGGGCGGACGCTGCCGATTTTGGACACGCGGCCTGCGTCATTGCGGCCCAGATCCAGCAGCATCAGGTGTTCGGCGAGTTCCTTTTTATCGGCCAGAAGATCGGCTTCAAGGGCGCGGTCTTCTTCTTCGGTAGCCCCGCGTTTGCGAGTACCAGCAATAGGGCGGATCGTAATCTCGCCTTCCCGCAGGCGGACCAGAATTTCGGGGCTGGCCCCGATCACTTGGAAGCCGCCGAAGTTGAAAAAGAACATGAAGGGCGACGGGTTGGTGCGGCGCAGGCTGCGATACAGCGCGAAAGGCGGTTCTGTAAAGGTTTGCGACCAGCGTTGGCTTGGCACGACCTGAAAAATATCGCCGGCGCGGATGTAATCCTTGGCGCGTTCAACTGCGGCTTTGTAAGCTTCATGGGTGAAGTTCGACACCATGTCGCCGATGGGCATGGGCGCGCCAAAATCACGCTCGGCTGGCGGTGCGCGGTCCAGATCGCGCAGACTGTCCATTACCCTTTCGGCAGCCTGAGCATAGGCCGCGCGGGCCGACAGGCCAGAGGCCACAAATGCGGGGGCGACAATCGTCACCTCGCCCTTCACACCGTCCAGCACCGCCACGACTGACGGGCGCATCAGCACCGCATCGGGCAGACCAAGCGGGTCCGGGTTCAAATCGGGCAAATGTTCGACCAGACGGATCATATCGTAGCCCAGATAGCCAAACAGACCTGCCGCAATGGCGGGCAGGTCGGCGGGCATATCAATACGGCTTTCGGTGATCAGCGCGCGCAATGTATCCAAAGGCGGGCCATCGAGGGGTATAAATGCCCCCGCATCAAAGCGCGCGCCCCGGTTGATGCGCGACTGTGTGCCGTGGCATTGCCAGATCAGATCAGGCTTTAGCCCGACCACGGAATAGCGGCCCCGCACCTCGCCGCCGGTGACGGATTCCAGCATGAATGTATCGGTGCGCGCATCGCCCAGCTTCAGCATCAAGGATACCGGCGTATCCAGATCAGCCGCGATACGGGCATAGACAAGCTGGTTTTTACCGGCCTCCCAGCCGCGCGCGAAGTCTTCAAAGCTGGGGATCAATGCCATTGGGTGCCGGTTTCAGTTCAGCTGGGCGTTGACAGCGTTGATGGCAGCTTGATCCAGCGTGATACCGGATTTGGCGGTCAGCGCTGCGGTGAAGGCGGCAAACGCGTCTTGCGAAATGGCCTGTTCGATTTGGGCGGCAAGGGCAGTTTTTACGGCAGTTACATCGGTGCCTTCGGTTGCCGCTGGCACAACGGTGTCAAGGCGCAAGACGCCAACAAAGCCAGGTGCTTCGATCACCCGGATATCGCCTTTGGCCATTTGAAAGACTGTGGCCATCATGCCCTCGGGGCCACCTTCAAAAAAGCCGGTGCGGGGCAGGTCAGGTGCGACGCTGACGATGCCATATGCGCCAAGCGATGCGCCGCCCTCTACCGCCGATTTCACCACGATGGCTTGCGCAGACAGTGCTTTGGTCAGCGCATCGGCGGCCCATGCTTCGGCGACTTTTTCTTTGGCATCGGCAAAGGGAATTGGCGCGGGGGGCACGATTGCGTCAAGCCGCAGGGCGACAAGGCCGCCGTCATCAAGGCCGATGGCTTGTGGGAAATCGCCTTCGGTTACTTTATCGGCCTCCGTGCGGAAGGCTTCATAGCCAACCATCTGGTTATCGCTTTGCGCGCCCGTGACGTAGTCGAAGGTAACAAGCTGCATGGCTTGTTCGGTTTTCACCTCTTCCAAAGTGGCACCCCCGGCCAAGGCGTCATCAACTGCTTCCAGCTTGTCGCTGATGGCACGGCGTGCGGCATCAAGCTGCGCCTCGCCGGTGAGGGTGGCTTTCGCCTCGTCAAACGTAGTTTCCTGGGCAGGCAGGACAGCATTCATCCGAAACAATGCGGGGCCGAGGTCGGACGCAAAAGGGCCAACAACACCGGGTTCCGTCAGCGCAAAAACGGCGTCTGCGGCAGCACCCAGATCATCGGGGCCGACATCGCCCATATCGACATCTTCCAAGGTCAGGCCACGCGCCTTGACGAAGGTTTCAAAGCCCTCACCCGCATCGATGCGCGCTTTGGCGGCGGCGGCATCGGCGTCGGTTGGGAACACAAGGCGTTCGACCAAACGGCGTTCGGGTTGCACAAATTCGGCGATGCGGCTGTCGTACAGATCTTTCAGCGCCTTTTCATCAACCGGCATGTCCGCCGCAATCATATCGGGCAGCAGCGCGATGTAGGTGATACGGCGCGCCTCTGGCGTGGTGAAGGCGGGGATGTTGGCATCGTAATAGCTTTGCAATTCGGCATCGGTCGGCCCTGCGGGTAGCGCCGCCAAATCAGCCGCATCAAGCTTGAGCAAGGAAAACGCGCGCTTTTCGCCAGCATAGGCATACAGCGTATCGGTCAGCGTGGCGGGCGCGGTAAAGCCACCCGCAACCGCCCCTTGCAACAGGGACCGCGAAACATCGCCGCGCAAGCCCGCTTCAAATTCGGCCTCGTTCAGATTGGATTGTTTCAGGGCAAAGCGGTAGGTTTCGGGATCAAACTTGCCCGCGACGCCTTGGAAGGCTTTCATGCCAGACAGCTCTTTTGCCACCGCGGCGTCGCCCACTGAAACGCCGATACGCAACGCTTCATCATCCAATGCGGCGCGGGTGATCAGGCCTTGCAGTACCTGCTTATCAAGACCGAATGCCAGACCCTGTTGCATGTTGACCGGCTGGCCGATCTGCGCGCTAAAGGCGCTGAGTTCCTGGTTCATGGCGCGGGCATAGTCGGTCGTCGTAATCTCACGCGAACCGACGGACCCGATCAAGCTTAACCGCCCACCAAAGTTGGTGACGCCAAAGCCGCCAAGGCCCAGGATCAACAGGGTCATCAAGCCCCAGACCAGAAGGCTGGCACCTTTGCCTTTTTTCTTTGTCTCGCCGTCAAGTAGCGGGGTCTTTGCCATGGAACTGCTTTCAGGAATAAGAGGTCGGAACTGTCTATGCGGTCAGCGCGGGCTGGGCAAGCGTTGCTCGTAAGGCAAGCTGCGCAGTCGGGCAAACAAATCTGCAATGCCTGCGCTGTCGATATTGGCAAAGGCGATGCGCAGCTGGCGTTTGCCATCTGGTGATCCGGCGGGTTGAAACATTGTGCCGGGCAGCATCAGAATCGCGGCGTCGGTGACCAAGCGTTTGGCAAGTTGGTCTGACGGCATCGCGTAGGGGTGTTCTGCATAGGCAAAATAAGCGCCGCAGCCCAGCAGGGACCAGCCATTCAGGGATTTGAAGCCTTGGGTCATGGCGGCGCGGCGGTGCAGAATTTCTGCCCGCTCGCCCGCCACCCATTGCTTGAGGTTTCGCATGCCCCAAAGGGCGCCGATCTGGCCAAGTTGCGACGGGCAGATGGCGACGGTATCAAGGAACTTTTCCACCTGCGCCAAGCGGTCGGTGGCGGCCACTATGGCACCAACGCGGTGGCCAGTCAGGCGGTAGGCTTTGGAAAAGGAATAGAGATGGATCAGCACATCATCCCAATCGGGATCTGTGAACAGATCATGCGGCGCGCCATCCCGGCTGTCAAAATCGCGGTAGGTTTCATCGACGATGAGGGCAAGGTTGTTGGCACGCGCCAGATCACGAAAGGCAGCAAGGGTTTGCGCCGGGTATTCAGCCCCGCCGGGGTTGTTCGGGCTGACCAGAACAATGGCGCGGGTGCGGGGCGTGATCAGGGTTGCAGCAAGGTCTGCGTCGGGGATCAGGCCTTCGCCACAGGGCAGCGGCACGGCCGTGACGCCCTGCATATCAAGCCACATTTTATGGTTGAAATACCACGGGGTCGGCAAGATCACCTCGTCGCCAGAACCCGCGAGGGTGGACATGACAGCGGTGAAGGCCTGATTGCAGCCTTGGGTTATGGCAACCTGGTCCGGGGCAATTTCGCCTGCGTAGGCTGTTGACCATTGCGCCGCAATCTCGGCGCGAAGGGCGGGCAGGCCCAGCACGGGGCCGTAAAGATGGGCGGCGGGATCGTTCAGGGCGGCCTCGGCCAAGGCTTGGCGCAGGGCAAGCGGGGGTGGTTCCACCGGGGCGGCTTGGCTGACGTTGATCAAGGGGCGCTCGGCGGTGTAGGCCACGCCATCAAGCCAACGGCGCGCCTCCATCACGGGGGGCGGATCGGTGGCGCGCATGGCAGGGTTCAACGGCAGCGACATCGGGGGCGGTCCTTTTCTTCGGGCAACCAATCAAGCTAGGGCGGGCAGGGGCCTTGCATCCTTTAGCGCGCGCCATTCCAGCCAGACCAGCACAATCATCACGCAATCAAACAGCGCCAGCAGCAACAAGAAGGGTGAACCTGTGTGCAGAAATTCATAGGTTTGATAGGTCACAAACCCCGCAAGCACGACCATCCCCGCCGGATAAGCCCACAGCACGCGACGCCACAGCAGCAAAACCATGGTCAGTTTCAGCCCGCCATGGGCCAGAAGATACAGCGCATAGAAATGTTGTGTGCTGATCGGAAAGTATTCGACTGCGCGCAGGGTCCAGGTGGCCAATGTATCTGTCGGATCTTCGGCAATTTCAAAATGCGTGACCCAAAAGACAAATCGCGCAATCAGCATATTGGGGGTTAGCAGAAGGCCAAGCCCCGCAAGCGTTTCCAGCGCGCAAAGCAGGCCTTTGATGGCAAGGCTCGCCTCAAAAAGCCAGTGCAGCAACCGGTCGCGGGTGTGGCGCAGCATATGTTCTGATCCTTAATCCTGCCCGCGAAACGGCTGGACATATTGCAACGCCATATCCCATGGAAAGAATATCCACGTGTCTTGGCTGACCTCGGTGATGTAGGTATCGACCATGGGTTTGCCACTGGGCTTGGCATAGACGGTGGCGAAATGCGCGTTCGGGTACAGGCTGCGCACCAGTTCCAAAGTTTTGCCGCTATCGACCAGATCGTCGACGATCAAAATACCCGTGCCATCGCCCATCAGATCGGCTTGCGGTGATTTGATGACAGCGGCATCACCGCGATCCTGGTGAGCGTAAGAGATAACAGAAATCGTATCAACCACGCGGATATCCAACTCGCGGCTGACGATCATCGCAGGAACCAATCCGCCCCGCGTAATGCCAACCACGGCTTTCCAAGCGCCATTGTCAGGCCCCTTTCCATCCAGCCGCCACGCCAGCGCGCGCGCGTCACGGTGAATCTGGTCCCAACTGACGTGGAAACCTTTTTCATGCGGCAGGCGGTCGTTCATGGCGTATCCTCAGGTGGCGGCGATCTTGACCCCGAGCAAGGCGAGCAGCCCGCCGAAGGTTCGGTCGATAAGCGATTTCAGGCTGATATACCCTGCCCGCGTGCGGTCAAACGAAAAGATGCGGGCGACAAGCGTGTTCCAGATGGTTTCATTCAGGAAAACAACCGCAAGCAGTGCGGCATAGACCCAAAGCGGCGTGCCGGGTGGCACGGTGCCGATGAAGATCGCGCTGAACAGGATGGCGGGTTTTGGGTTGGCAAGCTGCGTCCACAGACCAAGCCGGAACGCTGATGCAGGCGATCGCGGGGTTTTGCTTTCGCGTGTCATATCATGCGGTGTGTCAGCGCCGCGCCACATGCCCCAGGCCATATGGATCAGGTAGGCACCGCCGATGATTTTCAACGCCCACAGCAAGGATGGTGCTGCCTGAAACACCAGCGCCAGACCAAACAGCGCGGCCGCCGCCCAAACGACCCCGCCGACGCCAATACCCACGGCAAGAAACGCACCGGTCCGCAAGCCCTCGGCCACACCCGTGCGGGCGGCCATCAGAACGGCAGGGCCGGGGCTTATCGCGGCCATGAGATGAAGCAAGGCCACGGCGACAAAGGCGGCAAGGGTCATTCCCTAATCTTTCTTCGTCGCATCAATATCGGGCGCATCGACCGCTTTCATGCCCACCACATGATAGCCCGCATCGACATGCAGGTTTTCGCCTGTGGTGCCAGAACCCAGATCAGACAACAGATAAAGGGCGGCCTTGCCGACCTCTTCTTGTGTCACGTTGCGCCGCAGTGGTGAGTTCAACTCGTTCCACTTCATGATATAGCGGAAATCGCCAATGCCGGAAGCGGCGAGCGTTTTGATCGGGCCTGCCGAAATCGCATTCACGCGAATGCCGTCTTTGCCCAGATCTTCGGCGATGTATTTCACCGATGCCTCAAGTGCGGCCTTCGCCACACCCATGACATTGTAATGCGGCATGACCTTTTCTGCGCCATAATATGTCAGGGTCAGCAGGCTGCCACCCGGACCCATCATGGCCGACGCGCGTTGGCAAACGGCGGTGAAGGAATAGACCGAAATATCCATCGTCATGCGGAAATTGGCAGAGGATGTATCAACATAGCGGCCCCGCAGTTCGGCCTTGTCAGAAAATCCGATGGCGTGCACGACAAAATCCAGATGACCCCAGACCGATTTCAGATGCGCGAAAAGCCCGTCTAATGTGGCCTCATCACCGACATCGCATTCATACATCTGCGTCGCGCCGATGCTGGCCATCAGCGGCTCCACCCGCTTTTTCAGCGCCTCGCCCTGATACGAAAAAGCAAGTTCGGCACCGTGATCGGCAAGTGCTTTGGCGATGCCCCAAGCGATGGATTTATCGTTGGCAAGGCCCATGATAAGGCCGCGTTTGCCGTGCATCAGTCCTGTTGACATTCGGCGTCCCTCGTCCATTTCTTGTTATTCGCAGGTGTAGGCGATCCGTTCGGGCGCAGCAAGAGCCGGAGGGGCAGGGGCTGGGGCACGGACAAGTGCTGGGGCTGGGGCAGACCGCATGATAGCGGCGACAAAGGATGACATCATGGACAGAGTTGGTATTTTCGCAGGCGACGATCCGTTCGCGATTGCGCGCGACTGGATGGCTGCGGCCGAGCCGGTGGAGCCAAATGACCCCAACGCGATTGCGCTGGGTACGGCAGATGCTGACGGCTTGCCGAATGTGCGCATGGTTTTGCTGAAGGATATCGAGGC
Organism: Pseudorhodobacter sp.; assembly: GCA_043721855.1. GTDB lineage: Bacteria > Pseudomonadota > Alphaproteobacteria > Rhodobacterales > Rhodobacteraceae > JACMNW01. The sequence continues at coordinate 21,371 of JAYSPY010000020.1, read as the reverse complement.
GGATGCCTTTGTGTTTTACACCAACTACACCAGTCGCAAGGGCCGGGAGATTGAAGCCTCCGGCAAAGCCGCGTTTGTGCTGCATTGGAAGTCGCTACGCCGCCAGATCCGGGTGCGGGGTGTGACAGAGCGTGAAGAAGGGCCAGCAGCAGACGCCTATTATGCGTCGCGATCACTGAAAAGTCGGCTAGGGGCGTGGGCATCAGCGCAGTCGCAACCACTGTCATCAAGGATCTCTTTGATGGCGGAGGTGGCTAAAGTGACGGTGACGCAGGGGCCCAATCCAAAGCGGCCACCATTTTGGGGCGGAATCAGAATTAGGCCGCTTGAGATCGAGTTTTGGGCTGATGGTGATTTCAGGCTGCATGATAGATTTCGTTGGCACAGGGCAGCTTTAGAAAACCATTGGACCATTCAGCGGCTAAATCCGTGACGATTTTATTAAAAGTAAATTCAATTCTGTTGTCCAATGTGTTTTCGCTTGAAACCCACCTAGGATTGCCCCCATGAATCGCGTATCAAGTCACTTTCTGGGGACGTGGCTCTTATTATGGACGAAAATGAAGATGTCATGCAGGTTATGCATGGCCAGGTTAAGTGGTTCGATCCGTCAAAGGGTTTCGGATTTATAGTTGCAGAGGGATCTGCAACTGATATTTTGCTGCATGCGAATGTTCTGCGAAACTATGGCCAAAGCTCGGTTGCCGATGGTGCCGGGATAACGGTCAAGGTGCAGATGACGCAGCGCGGCATACAGGCGGTAGAGATCGTCAAGATCGATGCGCCTGCCACTTTGTCGTTTCCGCTGGGCGAAGATTCGGTGCAAATCTCGGCCGAAGAGATAGCGGCAAGGCCGTTGGAACCGGCTCGGGTCAAATGGTTCGACAAGGGAAAAGGCTTTGGTTTTGCCAATGTGTTTGGTGATACCGAGGATGTATTCATTCATGTCGAAGTGTTGCGCGTGTCCGGATTTGCTGATCTGCAACCCGGTGAGGCGGTGTGTTTGCGCATCACCAACGGCAAACGCGGGCGCATGGCGTTGCAAGTGATGTCATGGGAAGCCGCCGCACGCGAAGAGGGCTGATCGCCCTTTTCCTTGGCACGTTTGGCGCGCAGATCGCAGCGGCAGCTTGCAGCGACGCGGCTGTTGAATTGCGTAGCGGCAGCGCTGTTGCGCGGTTTAATATCGAAGTTGCCGATACAGACGCAGAGCGCGCGCTTGGCCTGATGAACCGCAAGAAACTGGCGGCATCTGCGGGCATGCTGTTTGTTTACGACACGCCGCGCCGCGCCAGTTTCTGGATGAAAAATACGCTGATCCCGCTGGATATGATTTTTGTTGATTCGGACGGGCGCGTGACCCGGGTGCATGCGCAGGCCAAGCCGTTGGATCAAACGCCGATTGATGGTGGCGATGGTGTGCGTTTTGTGTTGGAAATCAACGGTGGTTTGGCAAAACGGCTTGGGATCACGTCAGGATCGGTGATGCGCAATCCGGTCATAGATCAAGCAAATGCAGTTTGGGGCTGTAACAGCGAATAGGTGCTTTCCAACCGCGTTGATCCTTGCTACATGGCGGTTGTCGGGGCGTAGCGCAGCCTGGTAGCGCGACGGTTTTGGGTACCGTAGGTCGGAAGTTCGAATCTTCTCGCCCCGACCAGTTTTTCAACGGCACGACCTTTTGGTATGGCCTGTGCGGACAGCGATCCGTGCTGCCCTCAAGCGGCAAGTCGCGCCACAGCAGATCAAGGTGTCTGAAATGCGACCCATCCGGTTTTTGTTGAAAAGTCTGTGCACCTTTGCCTTGATGTGCGGGGCATCTGTGGCCAGTGCCGATCAGTTGGCGGCCCCCGCGGGCGATGTGATTTTGACAATCAAAGGTCAGATGACCCAAAGCAATATCCCCGGCGGGGCTGCATTCGATCTGGCCATGCTGCAAGAAATCGGCACGGCGACGTTTTCAACGTCCACGCCCTGGACCGAAGGTGTGCAGATTTTCAAGGGGCTGCCGCTGAACCAGCTTTTGGCGCATATCGGAGCCGCTCCGACCCGCCTCAGGGTGGCTGCGATCAACGAATACCAAGTTGAGGTTCCTGCGTCTGATGCAATCGACGGCGGCCCAATTTTGGCATGGGAACAAAGTGGAAGACTGTTGTCCATCCGTGAAAATGGACCGCTTTGGCTTATGTATCCATTTGATACCAAAGCAGAATACCGGACGGAGGAAATTCATTCGCGCGCGATTTGGCAAGTTTTGCAGATTGACCTGATACCCTGATGTCATGTGATGCTGCACAGTTCCCAGCTGTAGCCGTGCCACCGCTTGCGGCAAAGAACATTCAGTTTGACAACACTTTTGCCCGCGATTTGGTTGGGTTCTACATCGCCCAAATGCCTGCCGTTGCGCCCGCGCCACAGATTTTGCAGTTTAACCAATCTTTGGCAGATGAATTGGGTCTTCACCCAGACATTGTCGATCAGGCGGATCAGATATTTTCTGGCGCTCAGGTGCCGGATGGGGCCACGCCACTAGCGCAAATCTATGCCGGGCATCAGTTTGGTGGCTTTTCGCCGCAGCTTGGCGATGGTCGCGCGCTGTTGCTGGGCGAGGTGATTGACCAAGCGGGCGCGCGCCGGGACATCGCGCTGAAAGGATCGGGCTGGACGCCGTTTTCGCGCGGTGGCGACGGCAAGGCGGCCGTTGGCCCGGTTTTGCGCGAATATCTGGTGGGTGAGGCGATGTTTGCATTGGGCATTCCAACGTCGCGTGCGCTGTGTGCGGTGGCGACAGGCGAAGTGGTTTACCGCGGCGCTGCGTTACCCGGGGCTGTGTTAACCCGCGTTGCAGCCAGCCATATTCGCGTGGGCACTTTCCAGTTTTTCGCGGCCCGTGGCGAATGGGATCGCGTGCAAAAGTTGGCTGATTATGCCATTGCGCGGCATTACCCGCATGTGGCGGAGACGGAAAATCGCTACCTCGCGTTTTTCGATGCGGTGTGTGGCGCGCAAGCCAGACTGATTGCGCAGTGGATGGGCGCGGGCTTTGTTCACGGGGTGATGAACACTGATAACATGACCGTTTCGGGTGAGACGATAGATTACGGCCCCTGCGCGTTTATGGAAGGGTATGCGCCCGGCACGGTGTTTTCGTCGATCGACCAGACCGGGCGTTATGCCTACGGCAATCAGCCACTGATTTTGGGCTGGAATCTGGCGCGGTTGGCAGAAACGCTGTTGCCGCTGTTGGATACGGATGAAGACCGCGCTGTGGCCATAGCGACCGAACGGTTGCAGGGGATTGCAAAGCTTTACCGCGCTGAATGGACGGATGTAATGCGGTCCAAGCTGGGGCTTTTGGGCCAGGCGGAAGGCGACGCAGCACTGGCCGAGGGGTTGCTTGGCGCGATGGCGGGACAAAATGCCGACTGGACGCTGACCTTCCGGCGGCTTTCAACGGCGGTGGACGGCGATGCCAGCAAGCTTGCGCCATTGTTCGAAGATAGATCGGCGCTGATGGCCTGGCTGCCTGCATGGCGGGCGCGCCTGGCACCGGATGCAGGCGCGCGGATGGACCGTACAAACCCGGCGATCATCCCGCGCAACCATTTGGTGGAGGCGGCGCTTGTGGCGGCAACGGACGGCGATCTTGCGCCGTTTCGTGCGCTGTTGGCGGCGATTGCCGACCCGTTTGGCGATGTTTCGGGCCGCGAGGCGTTTGCGCTGCCCGCGCCACTGGGGTTTGGGCCTTACAAGACGTTTTGCGGCACCTGACAGCGGCAAAATTGATGCTGTGCCAAGTCGCGGAATGTCCGGCTGCGGGGCCAAAGGTGTGTTAGATCAGTGCAGTATCGCTTCCCTGCCAAGCCAAGGTGCACAACCATGACACATAAAACCGCATTCCTTGACCATCTGCGCGAAACACTTGCCGGGATCGAGGCCGAAGGTCTGACCAAGCGCGAACGTCTGATCACCTCGGCCCAAGGCGCGCATGTGACGGTGGCGGGGCGCAGCCTGATCAACCTGTGCGCCAACAACTACCTTGGGCTGGCCGATCATCCGGTGCTGATTGCGGCGGCGACGGGGGCCATGCACGAGCAGGGCTACGGCATGGCATCCGTGCGGTTCATCTGTGGCACGCAGGATTTGCACCGCGAGTTAGAGGCGCGGTTGGCGGAATTTTTGGGGATGGAGGATTCGATCCTGTTCGCCGCCTGTTTTGATGCGAATGGTGGCCTGTTCGAGCCGCTGTTAGGGGCCGAGGATGCGGTGATTTCTGATGCGCTGAACCATGCGTCGATCATCGACGGCATCCGGCTTTGCAAGGCGAAACGATACCGCTATGCGACGTCCGATATGGCCGATCTTGAGGCGCAGTTGGTGCAGGCGCGCAGCGATGGCGCGCGGCATATCCTGATCGCGACGGACGGTGTGTTTTCGATGGATGGCACGCTGGCCAATCTGCCGGGGGTGACGGCTTTAGCCGCAAAATACGGCGCGGTGACCATGGTGGATGATTGCCATGCAACGGGTTTCATGGGCCCAAAAGGGGCGGGGATGCCGTCGCATTTTGGCGTGTCGGTGGATATTCTGACCGGCACGTTGGGCAAAGCGCTTGGCGGGGCACTGGGTGGCTACGTGGCGGGGCCGCAGCCGGTGATTGATCTTTTGCGCCAGCGCGCGCGGCCTTATCTTTTTTCCAACGCCTTGCCGCCCGCCGTTGTGGCGGCCGGGTTGGCGGCGCTGGATTTGGTGGAAGCCGCCGATGATCTGCGCGCGCAATTGTTTGAAAATACTGCCTATTGGCGCAGCGGTTTGGCCGATGTCGGGTTTTCCCTGCTACCGGGGAACCATCCGATTGTGCCGGTGATGCTGGGCGATGCGCGGCTGGCGCAAAGCATGGCGGCGGAGCTGTTCGATCTGGGGGTTTATGTGGCAGGGTTTTTCTTTCCGGTGGTGCCAAAGGGGCAGGCGCGTATTCGCACCCAGATGAACGCGCGTTTAACGATGGCTGATCTGGACCGGGCTTTGGAGGCGTTCCGCGTTGCGGGCAAGCGGGTGGGGGCGATCTGATGTCGAGCGGGATGAAAGCACTGGTCAAGTCGCGTGCAGAGCCGGGTCTGTGGATGGAACACCGCCCGGTGCCGGACATTGGCCCCGATGATGTGCTGATCCGTATCCGCAAGACGGGCATTTGCGGCACCGATATTCACATCTGGAACTGGGATGACTGGGCGCAGCGCACGGTGCCGGTGCCGTTGATCACGGGTCACGAATTCGCGGGCGAGATTGTGGAACTGGGCCGCAATGTCGAAGGCCTGCAGATCGGGCAGCGCTGTTCGGGCGAGGGGCATTTGATTGGCCACAAATCGCGGCAAGCGCGGGCGGGCAAGTTTCATCTTGATCCGGCAACGCGGGGCATCGGGGTAAATGAACCGGGGGCATTTGCGCAATATCTGCGGCTGCCCGCCTTCAACGTGGTGCCATTGCCGGATGCGATTGATGATGAAATTGGCGCAATTCTGGATCCTTTGGGCAATGCCGTGCACACCGCCCTGTCGTTTGATCTGATTGGCGAGGATGTGCTGATCACCGGGGCCGGGCCAATCGGCATCATGGCCGCAGCTGTTGCCCGGCACGTCGGTGCGCGGCATGTGGTGATCACGGACGTGAATCCGGTTCGGCTGGCCCTTGCTGCCGAAGTGGCCGATGTGACGCCGGTGAATGTGGCGTCGGAAGATCTGCGCGAGGTGATGGCACGGTTGAAGATGACGGAAGGCTTTGATGTCGGCATGGAAATGTCGGGCAACCAGTCAGCGCTGGATCAGATGGTTGAGGCCTTGGTGATGGGTGGCAAAATCGCGCTGCTTGGCATCCCACCCGGAAAATCGCCGGTGGACTGGAGCCGGATCGTGTTCAAGGCGATCACCATCAAAGGCGTCTACGGGCGTGAGATTTTTGAGACATGGTACAAGATGATAGCCATGCTGGAAAATGGTTTGGATGTGCGGAAGGTGATCACGCACCGTTTCAAGGTTGATGAATTTGAGGCTGGTTTTGCCGCCATGCGGTCCGGCCAATCTGGCAAGGTGGTGCTGGATTGGGATTGACCCAAAAGCCTTGGAGGCGGGTACCGGAATCGAACCGGTCTACATGGATTTGCAATCCAGCGCATAGCCTGCCTGCCCACCCGCCCGGGTGCTCAAGATACGCTGACTTAGCGTAGGGTCCGGGTGCGCGCAAGGGGGCAACAAAGCCTGCATGATCAGCCAAGGATCAGGACGGGACTTGCAATCTTTTTTCGTGATTCTCGATGCCGGCAATTCGGACCCTGTTAAAATACCCGCCGCATGCCGCAAATTTACCGGGCAAAAAATAAGGCGAAAAACCGCGCAACCTCGACATTTGTCCAGATATCAGTCGATCAAACACACCGCGCGGTGGGTTGAGCCTGAAGTCGTTCTTCCGCGCGCAACAGGCGGCGGCGCCAAATGGGTCGCAGTGGCTGGATGCCTTGGCAACGTCTTCGACGCAGAAATCATCAGCCAGTCGGTCCGGCGAAAATGATGCTCGCGGCGAAGCAGCAACACATGCGGTGGTGCGGGTTGCCTGACAACCGCCGTTTTTTCTGCCAGTCGGATGCGTCCCGCCCGCAAAAGCAGGAGGCGTCGTTTGCAAATCTGAAAACGCCCAACAGGACTGTTTGGGGGCTGGCGCACCCTGCGCGAAATCAAGCCGGGTGGTGCAAATGCTCAGGTCATCCGAGGTTTAGTTGCCAAATGACTGCATGTAGCGCAGCACGACGGGTCCGATGGTCACAATCAACAGCGACGGCATCATCAAAAGCGCCATCACGGCAGACATCAGAACCGGCAGCTTGTTGGCCTTTTCCTGCGCACGAAGTTCACGCCGTTCGCGCATTTCAGCGGAATAAATCAACAGCGACTGGCTCATCGACGTACCAAAGCGGATCGACTGTAACACCACGTTGACAAAGGAATACGCTTCATCAATTGCCAGCCGATCTGCCATGGCCTGAAATGCGCCCTCACGATCCCGCCCGGCCAGAATCTCTTGTTGGGCCACGACAAATTCCTGCGCGATCTCGGGTGAGGTTGTCTGCAGTTCGGCAGACACACGGGCAAGGGAGGCATCAAAACCAAGGCCGGTTTCGATTGAGATTTGCAACAAGTCCATCGCATTCGGAAAGCCAAGTTCTATGCTGTGTCTGCGTTCCTTGACCCGCGATGAAAGCCACAGAGCAGGGCCATAGAACCCGACCAGAATCATCAATGCGAACAGCAGCAAAAGCTGGTTTCCCGACACATTGCCCATCTTGTCGCTGACAAAATCTGGCAGCGGCAAGGACGCGCGGTAAAGGAAGCTCAACGCAGCAAGGCCGGGCAGCACAAGACCTGTGCCGACACGTATTGCGTAAAACCAAAGCACTGCATTCGGCCCGGAAAAGCCCGCATGCATCAAGTCGCGGCGGACCTTGTTGCGCTCGCGCTGTTGGGTTGGAAGAAACGCCTTGGCAAGTCCGCCCGGTGTCGCCTCAGGTGCCACGAACAGCGAAATAGCGTTATCATCCAGCATGCCGCCTGCGGCAGTAGCCCCGGCGGCGCGCATCCGGGCGCGGACCCGGACGACGCTGCGATCCCGCGCAAAACTGATAATACTGATAAACACCAGCAGAGAGCCGAAAAAGAGCCCCAAGAGGATCAGAATTCGCGGCTCCACGCCTAAATTGGCAGAAATGGGGGTGATGATTGACAGCATGGCGCGCCCCTATATCCGGAAATTTACAAGACGAAACAGGACAAAGCCGTTCAGACAGATCAGCCCAAGTGCCGCCAGCGCCATCGGCATGAACAGCGGATCCTGCACCACATCGCCATAATATGACGGGGTGATGATAGAGTTCAGGCCCACCATCAGGAACGGAATGCTAGACAAGATCCAGGCTGAAATCCGGCCTTCGGCCGACAGCGACTTGATTTTTCGACGCATCATGATGCGTCCGCGCATCACGCCTGCCAGCACGCCCAAAACCCGCCCAAGGTTGCCACCGGTTCCGTGCTGAATCGCGATGCTGACGGCAAGATAACGAAAATCCTCGCTTGGATTGCGGTCGGCCAGCTTGCGAAACGCCGCCACCAATTCGTCGCCATAGCTGATTTGGTCAACCATGATGCCAAACTGCGTGCCAATCGGGTCTGGCATGGTTTCCGCCACCGTCCCGATCGACAATGACAAAGGATGCCCGGCCCGCAAGGCGCGCGCCATCAGATCAAGCGCATCGGGCAATTGTGCCGATATGCGCTTTAAACGTGCCGCCTGCATCGACGACAGAACAACCAACGGCACTAGGGTGCACACGACAAGTGACAGCATCCCAGCCAAGGGCGCCCCGATAAATGGCATCAGTCCAAGCGACATAAGGCAAAAAACCGCCAGCGCCCCAAGCCCAAATAACAGCGGCTGCTGTGGCAGACCGGCCGCAACCAGCATGGTGCCAAGGTTCATCCCAAAAAACGTCTTTTGATCGCCTTCGCCCGGCAACAGGATCGCAAGCCGTTCCTCAAGCGCGATGCCACTTGAGATCATCCGCAGCCGGCGCGAGCGTGCTTCGCTGTCGGTTTCCCGCCGCGAGGTGATTTGGCGCAATCCCTCGATCAACAAAAGTGCGCCCATGAAAACACCGATGAAAATCAGCCATCCGGGGTCGATGCGTGCCAGAAGGTCAGTCATCCTGCAGCCCCCCCGGTGCTAAAGGTTTCTGTGGCCATTGACACGCCAGCGGCGGCCAACAGCTCCATACAGACCGGACGAATGCCGGTTGGCACAAATTCCCCCAAAACCTCGCCGCTGTCGGACCGGCCCCGTTTGCGGAAAACAAAGATGTCCTGCATGCTTATGACGTCGCCTTCCATGCCGGTAATTTCGGAAATTGACATGATCCGTCGGCGGCCATCGGCCAGTCGCGACAGTTGCAGAACGATCTGCAGACCCGAGGCAATTTGGCGGCGCACTGCTTGCAGCGGCACTTCGCCGCCGATCATCGCCACCATCTGTTCTAACCGCGACAGCGCATCGCGGGCGGTGTTTGCGTGGATCGTCGTCATCGAACCGTCATGGCCCGTATTCATCGCTTGCAGCATATCGAAGGCTTCGGTGCCGCGCACCTCGCCGATGATGATGCGGTCGGGGCGCATGCGAAGCGCGTTGCGCACAAGGTCGCGCTGGGTCACGGCAGTGGACCCTTCCGCGCTTGGCGGGCGGGTTTCCAGGCGGACAACGTGATCTTGCTGCAATTGCAGTTCGGCTGCATCCTCGATCGTGACGATGCGCTGCGACGGGTCGATTGCCGCCGAAAGCGCGTTCAGCATGGTGGTCTTGCCAGACCCGGTGCCGCCCGAAATAAGGACGTTCAGCCGCGCCTCGACGATGGCATGCAAAAACCTGGCCGATCCTTGGGTCAGCGTGCCAGTCTCAATCAGCTTTTCCGCCGTCAGCGGATCACGGGAAAATTTGCGGATCGACAATGTCGGGCCGTCGATCGCGCAGGGCCGCACGATGACATTGACCCGGCTGCCATCATCAAGCCGTGCATCGACCCATGGCTGGCTTTCATCAACACGGCGGCCAACGCGGCTTACGATTTTGTCAATGATCCGCATCAGGTGACGTTCGTCACGAAACTGGACCGGAACACGTTCCAGCTTGCCGTAGCGTTCGACATAGACATTGCGGAATGAATTTACCAAAATATCGGCGATGCCGGGATCGGATAGAAGCGGCTCCAGCGGGCCAAGACCCATAACCTCGTCGATCAGCTCGTCGGTAAGTTTTTCCGTATCATCAGCGCGCATGGGCAGGTTTTCAGCGGCAAGAAAATCGTGCACCAGACTGCCGATTTCGCGGCGAAGTTCAGACCGGTCCACCTTGTCCAGCACGGTCAGATTCAGCCGCCCGAGCAATTCTTCATGTAACCGGGATTTCAGATCAAGATATTCGCGCAAGCTGTCGTCGATCTTGCGGTAAGGCACGATATTGACGGACTTTGGCTGTGGCTCTACCGCGCGTGCCGGGCCAGGTGGCGGTATATCAGCTTTTGGATCAGACCGGCGAAACGCGAAATCCTTGAACATTTTAGTGGTCTCCTCGGTCTGTGGCTTTGCCGCTTGTTTTGGGTGTTGTCTGAAGTTCGCTTGCCATTGCTTTGACAGCTTTGGACCAACCGCAGCGCGGCGCGAGTTGGATCAGCGGCTCGCCCCGATCCAACGCTTGTCGGGCTAGTTTGGCTTCATCGGGAAGCCAATGGCGCAAGGGGTGCCCAAGGGCAGCCGCGGCGTCGCGGTGCGACTGACCAAGGCGGTACGGTTTTTTTTCGTGCGCGACAACAATTTCGACCGATAGTTTCGGGTGATCTTCAGTCATCAATGAAATGATCCGCCGTGCGCGCACGATGGACGGAACCGCAAGATCCGTGACCATCAACAGCCGCTCTGCGCGCGCCAAAAGTGGCTCCAGCCAGTCGATCAGTGCAGGCGGCAGGTCTACGACAACCACGTCATTTTCGGCAACCAGTGCATCAAGCATGCTACCTATCCGCTTGATATCAAATGCGTCAAACGGAATTGCTGTTGTGGGAGCGGCCAGCACGCCAAGTCCGGACGTATGTTGCACCATGGCGTGGCGTACGGCTTGCGCATCTGGTTCCGGTGCAAGCTGTGCAAGCGCCATCATCCCGCCACGGTCGGCAAGATCAAGAAACGATCCGGCATTTCCCAACTGCACGTCCAGATCGACAAGTGCGATGCGCCCGCCGATCGTGCCACGACGCTTCATTGCGGCCATCTGCATTTCCAAGGCAAGGTTGACGGCCAGCGTGGTGGCACCGATACCGCCCCGCGCCTTTGCCACAAGGATGATGCGGCCTTCAGCGGCAACATAGGTGGCGGGCAGCTGCGCAGTGATGGGGATTGCAGGCATGACGATCTTTGCAGCCGTCGTCGCACCCGGACGTTCTGACCGCCGCAGCTTATCCACAGGATCACTTAAAATCAACGGCGCAGCGGTTGCAGGCGTCGAAGGCCGTGCGGCCGGGGCGGTCGAACGGTCAAGCGTCGCTACGTTGGTATCGGCCGGGCTTTGATTGGTATCGCTTTGGCTTTGCACCGCGCCATCACTGGCGTCACTTTGCTGCAGGCCACGGGCCATCCGGTTTGTTGCACGGAATACGTAAGTGACGGTCATTTGTTGATCCTGCCGCAATGATTAAGGTCGCTCATTTTATCCATCCATTCCCAAAGCCAGATCTTCAGCCGGAAGTGACACTGACATGCCGGGCATGTTTAACGGTGTGCCAAGAGTAGAGTTCTGGCCCGTCAACGCGGTGACAAAGAACCGGAGCTGCGAGATGAAGGTGAAATTTACACCGGTGAATTCGACGGTCACCATCGGCACGTAGGGGCCACCCAGAAAGCCAAGATTTGGATCAAAGGCGTAGGTGTATCGCATCTGGTCGATGGTGGTTGTAGGCGCCAGCGGACGAATGGCTGTGTAAATCTCAAGCGCCGTGGCGTTGGTCGCGACACCTTGGCAAGCAACAACTGGTGCAGGCAAACAAATGTCTGACCCCGCCCGGCATAATGCGCCGAATGCTGGCGGTGATAGTGCTGTGCCGCGGACGTTAAACTGCGGAACACCCGGGCATGCCGGGGGCCGAACTGCGGCAAGCCTTGCTGCCAATTGGGTGGCCTTGTTCGCCCCTACCCACATGTGGCCAATGCGACCAAAATCAATAATCCCCAACAGCAAGAACAAGAACAGCGTCACCACCAACGCAAATTCCACAAGGCTGGCCCCGCCTTCATCTGCGCAGAAGTGCCGAACTCTGCCCCGCGCCGCTGATGCGCCGATCCTGCGCGTCATAGCCCGTACACCCGTGCCTGATCGCGCACCGTCGTGTTGATCGTCGCCGCCGGAGTGCCGCCGATGACCCGCAAAATCTGGCTGAACGGCATGGTAATCGACACATTGGCCGACACCGTCGCCACCGGGACAGAGGCCTGCCGCAACCCCAAGGTTGTGATGCAGACAAGACTTGGTGTCAGTGAAGTAACTGATACCCCCGCAGGAAACAGCGCAGCCCCGGTGATTGTCGTCTCGACGATTGCCTGCAACCGCGTTGAATATCCCGTAAGTGACCCACCCGACGTGCACAGATCGGCGGGCGCCACGCGGGCCAGATACCGGGTCGCATCCCGCACGCCTGCAATCGCCGCCTGATACGACCAGAACAGCCGCATGGATTCGACGCTTAGAAATGCAAGAATCAGGATAAGCGGCAGGCTGATGGCAAATTCGACCAAAGCCGCCCCATCGTCGCGCCGCCAGAATTGCCGCAAACCACGGCAAAGGGTGCGTTCGGTGACCATTTGGTTATGATGTCTGCGCGCCATCCGGGTCACCGATACAATTGAATGAAGTCGTTATAGACACCGGTAATCGCGCCCGACCCAACGCCCCCGGCGGTATCCACCACCTCGACCATGATGTCGGTGTCCGAGCCGGCAGATTGTACCGGTTCGGTCATGAACAGTTTGACATATTCAAGCGGCACAACATTCCGCGTGTTGCCGGAAATCGCATTGGCGGCGCAGTCAACGGCAGCAGCGATCACGGTGCGTCGATCCGGGTCGGGGCTGACGCTGGAATGGCACATCGGCGCGCCTGTTTCGACAAATCCCGGTAGGGGCACGTTGTTCGGAGCAGCGCGGGCGCGCGCAGCCGCGATCTCGGCCAGATACATCTGATAGCGCGAACTGGTGGCAGTGGTGCCGACCGGATAAGTGCCCCTGTGATTGCGGGTGACATAAGCTGTCCGGTTCCACGCGCCATTGCCGTACCGATTGGTGTTGGACAAACCCGGATCGCGAGGCAGCGCCATTGCGTCGGACGTATCGGTAATGTTTCCCCGGCACGATCCGCCCCCGCGCGGCCTGGTGCCTTGAACCGTGTTCGGAGCGGGCCGATAAGCGGGGTTTGTCCTCTCTCCGCTTAGGCTGCCCTGAAAAATGTCGAACCGTGTATTGAATGCTTCTGCCAGACCTACACGCTGTCCAGTCTGCGTATCAATGCCCGCATCGGTGCGGAGACAGCCGGTAATGCCGCGTTCCGCCCCAACAAGGCAGCGGTACAATGGTGCACCGTTAAGCCCGCGGCAGGGGCCGGTGCTGTCGACAGGCAGGCTTGTCACATCCAGAAAGCCAAAGTTTCCTGCTCCCCAAGCAGCGCCCCCGCCGCCTGACCGCAGCAAGATCTGATTGCCGATATTGTTGCGCGCGCGCCAGCTTGCATTGGGTACACAAAACATCAATGGCGTCACATCGCAGGCCCATGATGTCATTCCCGCCGTCGCACTTGCCGTGATAACCGACTGCACATTAAGCGTCGGGTTGCCGTTCATTGCGGCACTGGCGGCGGCAAACGGGGTTTGCAAGGTTCGCTGTGCCACCTGAACGCGGACATAGCGGGCAAGCCGCGCGTCTGCGGTTGTCGCCGTCGCGATCTCACGGTCGTTCGTGGGCAGCGCGCTTAAAAAGCTTAGCGTATAATCCCCTGCGCCGCCCAGCGCAGTCGGCCCGTTCGCATAGGTCTGACTGTCCCTGATCAACCCTGCGGCGGCTGCCGTTGCCCGTGTGATTGCATCTGACCGGTGATCCAGCTCTCCCGCCGATGCAAGCGCCACTTGATCGGCAAAGGATTGCATTTCAGACTGCGTGCTTGCGACCCGCCCAAGATCAAACGAAAGCGCCAGAAACCCGAACGCCACCGCCAGAAAAAGCGCCCACAGAACCAAAATCGCGCCGTCTTCGGCTTTGGCGAAATTACACAGATCGGACCTGCGGTTTGATAAAGATCGGGGGCCAAAGGGGTACACGGTAAGACTGCCTTGATCAGGGAAATATCAAAGGGCGACGAGCAGGTAGGTGGCGAACAAACAGGCGGGCAGCTGTGCGGCCCGGTTGGGTCAATTCTTCAGCGTAACCTCTTGGGTCTCAGTGCCACGCCGCACAATGATGACACGCCGAGGGGGCACGATAACCGGCGCAGGGGCAGCTTCGGCCACCTCGACCACGGGGGCTACCACGGGTTCGGGCACCAGATCGCCGATCCGCAGCCGTTCAGTCGGCAGGGCATCCTTGCTGTCGGGGGTGCGCAGCGCCAAACTCAACGTGCCCGCGTTTTGTGCCAAAGCGATGACCTGACCCTGCTGGGCGGTGATTTCGACCGTCACGGTCGTGGCGATATCGGGCTTGTCGATCAACTCGTCGTCGGATTGATCGACGGCCACGACGCGGATATTGCGCAGAATCGTATCGGTCATCAGGGTTTCGGCACTGCCGCGTGTCAACAGCACGTCAACGTAATCACCGGGGGTGATGAACCCGCCAACTGCCGTCACCGCATCAACCTTGATTGCCATGGCGCGGGCATTGGGCGACAGTGATTGGGCGATGGTAACCTTTTCGCCAAAGCCGGAAATTTTGCCTTCAAGGATCACTTCGCCAGCAACCAGCGACCGCAAGGCGCGGCGCGGCTCCCCGCCCTCGGCGGGTAGCAGCGGTGCAGCATCGACGAAAGACCCTGCAGGCACGGCGTTGGCGGGCCAGCTTTGGATTTTCAACATATAAGGTTGGATCAGGTCGCCGCGCTTGATCTCGCTGGCGGCAGTGATCACGGTGACCAGTGCCGCACCGGCCGCATCGGCCTGCGGGGCTGTCATCAATTCACGCGCCAGTTGCGCAGACCCACCGGCGACGGCCAGGCCGAACAGGGCCAATACGATGGAAGATGCGCGCATGATGGGGCTCCGGGATAAACGACGGGACTTGTGCGGCCGCCCGGCAATCGCGCGGGGCGGCCAGAGGTTTCGTTAGATTAGGGTGTAGAGGCAATTATCGCATTGTCAGTTGCGGTTCCTGCACGGGTGAAAAGTGTGCCGGTGTCCCCCGCCACATTGACTAAAGCAGCGGTGCCGACAAGGATGACCACAAGCAGTGCGATGCCGTATTCAACAAGGGCCGCGCCGTCTTCTTCGCGGATGAAGTTTGAAATGATATTTTTCATGTTTGTATCCAAAACTGGGGTTTCGATGGCCCCCGGACATAAGCGTCGGAGGCATCCGAAGGGCGAGCAAACACTCCGGATACCTAAAATGTTACCAAGACGTTACTGGTTCGGCATCGTCAGGATTGCTTAGAAAAGCTGATCAAAGATTGTGACGATGGGGGCGCACTCGCGTCCAGGTGGCAATTTTTCGCCTATTTGGCCACTGACGGCGCGACGGACCAGCCATGGCACGGCACAGCCACGCCGATGATTCGGATCCCCAACTTCAGTGAAGTAATTAAATTGTGGTGAAATTCGTGCAAAAACCCGTCAAAATATCGCCAGTTTGCCATTTTGGGCGCCCAATCCGCAAATATCTTTGACCTGCATCGCCAGATTGCGCATGCTTCCCGTATTTACACCTCTGTGTCCTACGCAAGCCCGGTTTTTATCACTTTCAATTTCATATTTTTTTGGTGCAACAGATGTCCTTTGAACAGCCCGAAATATCGCCCTCAGGTTTTACCACCCGCGCATGCCTGCGTTTCATGATCCGCTGGACCGAATGCTTGCACGGTAACGGGTCACTGCGCGAAACACTGATCAATTTTTCCGAACTGGTCCTTGCCGATGTGGTGCACCTGCACCGCGTGAACACGGTCACAGGCGGCCAGCGGACCATCGCCACAGTTGACCGTCATGCACCGCAAGGCGCACGGCCACTGATCCGGGCGCATGGCATGGCGCTGGCGGGGCAAACCTTAAGCCGCGCAAAACCCGGAACGGTCTGGTCCATGCAAGAACTTGACCGAGACGCAGCCAGCCGGCTGGAGCCAAGTGTGACCGTGTGGATGGAAACACGTGGGCTTCGCGAGGCGATGCTGATCCCGCTGTCATCGACAAGCGACGCGACCGACGTGCTTGAATTCTACCTGTCTGCGCCACTTGATGGACCGCGGCGTCTGGCACTGGAAACGCTCAGCCTGGCGGTGGCAGAGGCCTGGGGTCGGCGGCCGGAGGGGCGGATCGCACGGATCCTGCGCGCCGCGCCCGCGATCAATGCAAATCTTGCGTTGGATCGGCCAAATCTGCATCCGCTGTCACCCAGCAATCCTTTGGGGCTTACGGCTGCGGAATCGCGCATCTGTAGCCTGATCCAGCGCGGCGTCGATCTGACAGAGGCAAGCAAGGCCCTGAGCATTACCGATTCCACGTTGCGGTCACATCTTCGCAGCATCTTTGCCAAGTCCGGGGTGGCGGGGCAAGTGGGGTTGGTGCGCCTGCTTTTGGAACCACAAACTGCGCGACATGCGTTGCTGGCATAGTTGGCGTGGCCGTTCAGTCAACGTCGACGGCACGCGCCACTGACTGACCGGCTTGACGTTTCTGAATTGCCACCGTTGGCCGGCCTTTGGTCTGGCGTGGCGCCCGGCAGAAAGTCCGTCCAAGAGGCGCAGAATAGTGGGGACCGTGGCAAGAGCGCAAGACAGGCGTGAATTCAAGAGAGCCTGAATTTTGCGTGTAGACCGATGCGGTTGTTTTCGAAATGTTGATATAGGCAGATGCGGCGATGTGCTGGTCTGCCGATTATCCACAAACACTTGACCCTGATGGCGATCGGAAACCATTTTTTCCGTTCCTGCACTGAATGCCGACAGCGCGGATTATCAAGGCCGTTGCTGTGTTGGCGAATGGCAGTCTGCGCGTGCCGATGGGCACCACGCCGGCACCGCGAGCAGGGCTTAACGGCAGTCGGTTGACCGCAGCCCCCAATTGGCTTGGCCGCCGCACTTTCTTGCGCCGCGCATCAACCTTTGCAGGCGATCCGCGCGGCCTGAGGCGCGGGGACTACGACGCCGTGGTGGCTTTCACATGCTGCAAGAAAAACCGTACCATCTGGCGGGACGCATCGGGCCCCGTGGGGTCGGTGTAGCTGCCTTGCGCATTCCCGCCTGCCCAAGCATGCCCCGCCCCTTCGATTTCCCAAAGTTCGGCCATTGTGCGGCCGCTGTCATCTTGATGCGCGGTCCTGTGCACTTTGCGGCCAGAGATCGACGCTTCGGCCACGCCAACCTTGCGTAGGCCTGCCATCGACTGCACCGCCTGTGCGATCACCGCATGGCCGTTTTGCGGATGCACCGTGGTGTCCGACAAACCTTGGAAAACGATCGTTGGAACGGCAGTTTTGTGCGGCTTGCCTGCGGTGCCGCTGCGCATTGTGGCGAAAGCCGAAGCCACGTCACGCGCGCTTCCTGCCGCAAGCCCGGAATGCGCGCCGACAGCGCTGAACATCTCAGGATAGGCCGAAGCGGCAATAACCGCTGCCGCAGCACCCGCCGACAGACCAGCAATATAGACACGCGCCGGATCGACAGGATGGTTGCGCAGGATGTCGCTGACCATGCCTGCGATCAGGGCGGGTTCGCCACGGCCGCGCACCTGATCCTCTGGCCGGAACCAATTCCAGCATTTTTGCGCATTGGCCCCGCTGGGTTGCATTGGATAGACCACCATAAAACCAAGGTCTTCCGCTACTGCGTTCATACCTGTGCCAATGGCAAAATCCTCGGCCGTCTGGGTGCAGCCATGCAACATCACAATCAACGGCATTGGCAATTCTGTCGTTTTGGCAGGGATATACAAACGGTAGTTGCGCTGCCCATGGGGTGAACCATGGCGCGCTGAAAGAAACTGCGCACCGGGCGGCAGATCGGGATCTTGTGTGGTTTTCATCCCATGTGCAGGCATCCCACCAGCGGCTATTTTGCGCAGAGTTTCCGCCAGACCTGCGCGGGGCTTTGTGCGCGGTGTCGCGACGGGACGTTCCGCTGCGGCGGCAGGAGGGCGCGGCTGTTCTTGCCCAACACGCGAAAAAACGCCTTCTATCGCGTCTGTATGGCCGCGCGCCGTCGACGCGGCCGCAGTGCTCGCAGCCGGGCTTTTCATCAGCGACTGTAGCATCTCTGTCGCCTCGCGGAGTTTGCCCGCGCGCGTCAGTTCGGTGGCCATGGCCATACTGCGTTTGATATCCATATTCGTGATCCGTCTTTCTTTTGAAATTTTAGCTAATACGATCGGTCAGTGCAGCCTTGACTGCAGCGGACGCCTGCAAGCTGCCCAACACGTTCAGTGAAATAATCGCACTCCGGGCAAGATCGGGTGGCACGTCAGCTGCGATGACCGCCAATCCCAGCACCCGGATGTCGAGCTGCTCCCCCGCCGTCACCGCCGCTGTAAGCTCGGCATGTGTGATGTGGCGAACGCCAAGGACGACGCTTTTACGTGTTATCACTTGGCGGACAACATCAGCGTGCCGCTCGATTTGGTTGCGGATGGCGGTGCGAATAAAATCGGTGCGGTTTGAATAAAATCCTTCTTGCACCAGCAGCTCTATCTGCCCGAGATCGACAAAACCAAGGTTGATTGTCAGCTTTTCCGATTCCGCAGGCTTCCCGGCAGGGGCCATCGTCAAATTTGCCATATGCATCTTTCTACCATCTGCGTGGATGGTATGTAGAAGGTTTTTGGTGGCAGACAAGGCGGTGTGATGACAAATTTTGCCAAACTTAAAATCGCCAGTAGCCCGAAATCATTTGCGTGCGGCTTGAAGCAATGTGGCTTGTCCCCGGTCCTTTATGGGCTGTGCGTCGTTGATCCGGATGCAGCACGGAAGCGAAACCCGATAAGGTTGAAAGCTTCCTGCGTCATAAGCCAAGTTCGGGTGGGGGCTGCGTGATTTGTTCTTCCGGCGGGTCATTTCACAAGCCGTTTGCATTTGTGCCGAAGCGCGCGAACATAGTCGCTGGGTGGCATCAAAAGGGTGATCCGCGCAATATGGCACGCGACAGATTTCGACATTGTCAGACAGGGCGACGCCTGGCAGCGCGCAGAGTTCCGCTTGAAAACACAAGGCTTTGCGACATATTGGAACGATTTTTGGGAACCTTCCGGCGACTTGGGCGTTGCCTCGTTAGAAATTGGTCAGAGCATGGTTGCGATAGCGGCTTCTGGTACCGAAAAAGGAATAAAGAATGCAGATAGCGACACTTAAAGTCTTGTTGGTTGCCGGGATCGGGTTTGCAAACCCCGTTTATGCAGAAACCGATTTCGGCAAAATTGTTTCAGGGATTGCCCAGTCCTTGATTTCCCAGGAACAGGACCGGAATAGTTATCTTGAAGCGCAACGGCTTGATACTGTGGGTGGATATCGTGCGTATCTTGCGAAGTTTCCGAAAGGCGCCTTTCGCGTCAATGCAGAGCAGCGCTTGGTAAAGTTGGGTGCTTCGGTAACCCCGGGCAACACCGCGCCAATCGTGGGCGTCAATCCAAGCGCTGCGGCGGTTGAGGCGTCCATCGGTCTAAGCCGCGTTCAGCGTATTCAGATTCAGAAGCAATTGACATCAATCGGCTATTCCACCGGAACGGCGGATGGCCTGTGGGGTGCGAATACGCGAAGAGCCGTCGGTCGTTGGCAGACGGCCAATAAAGTTCGGGCAACCGGTTACGTTACCTTGCAGCAAGTGCGCTTGATAGCACAGCAGGCCGGTGCAGATGTTGGCACGGACAACAACGGACAGGTCATCGGCGATGATCCAATTGAAGAACGGCTGCTTGGCTTGACTTACGAAGAGCGACGCGATGTGCAGCACAGGTTGACCTCGCTTGGCTACATTGCCGGCGTGGATGGTAATTTCGGTCCAAACACGCGCCGGGCGCTGGCGTCGTGGCAATTGGACGCGGGGCTGAGGGCGAGCGGATACCTGACAGCCGACCAGCTGCGTGCATTGCGGCGCGACACTGGCGGATAAAATAACGCAAACGTTGCATGTGTTGGCCGCGTATCAGGTGACAGTGTGGACATCTTGGGCAGCGCATACTGTTTGCCGCATACGAAAAGAGTGGCCGCGAAATAAAGCGCCTTTTCTGAAAAGAGGATGGGTGTTCTGGGTGGGGGCCTTGATATAAACTTGTGCATTCGCCGCATTTAGAATCCAAGCTGACCGACCCGGCCATTGTCAGTTGCCGGGAAAGCGAGATTAGACCTTACCTGTACTCGTGTTGCAGCAGCGGAGCGCGCAATTAGGGCAAGAGATTTTTTACGAAAAAAACTAAGTTTTTCAATAATTTAGTGGTTCATACACTATTAAAACGAAGCAAGTGTGTGAATTTAATTGTATAAAAATTTTACCAATAAAAGTCTGCATTTATTAAATCTTGTTTAAAAATATGGCTGCAAATTATGCGGCGGAGGGTCCATTTTGATTTGAACTTGTCTCGCCAAGGTAATTTTCCAAATATATGTCAAAGTTTCCGTGGGTTAGAGTTTTTGGCGTCTGCTTTTCGGTCGGCTTACATTGTTGTTTTTTGAAATAAGCGGGCTTTTTCGTGGCAACGGGCAGTCAAAAGTTGGAAATTTTCGGTCTTTTTCTGACCGTATCATACTAATTTGAAGCAGTGGATCACCAAAACACGATATCTGATTGCGGTATTGCGAAAGCGGATTGTCAATTTGTGAAATGGAATTGTCGTTTCGCGAAATCTTCCCCGCCGAACTCATGAATTATTCGATAGCCTGCCGACAGCGAAATTCCATCGGATCTTTATCTCGCTGGGGTTAAACCTGGTTGTCAACCTATGGCGGTATACGCGTCATTAAATGGGTCGTTAAACGGATCCTTTAATTCGTGTTTCCACATTTGATGGCACCGCGTGACGGGCTTTTGCCTTGTTGCAAAGAATTACTGCCTTTCCGAATTTCCATCTGTTTTGTGTAGCCGATCTGGGCGATTCTACGCCTCACTGCAGCGATGTTCTCTGCAGACGTTGGGGGACGGACATGAACAAGTTTGATAAGGCAGTATTGCGGGTGACCGAAGGCCGCGTGCGGATAAAGCGTGACGGCATCGCGACCGAGATCAAACGGGTGGAAGCCGTACAGATGAAACAGATCGAACCGCGCTTGCCGGATCTGATGATCGCCGCTGCTTGCCGACGCGTGAACGCATCCCAATTGGTGACCTGCGACCGCAAGGCGACACGGATCGGCGGCGTTCTGCTGATTGCCTAGCGGCATTGGGGCAATGCCTGCTGGTCGCTGGATTTCGCCCATGACCAGTTTGCTTGCGGGCGGCGTGTCCGGGTGTTGAACTTAAAAGTGTTTGATCCCAGGGTTTAACGGTGTGATCCTTTCACAGGAATGGAAGGAAGCCACATGGGACAAATTCGTCATGGCAGCGCCACGACCACGCACGCTG
>JAYSPY010000019.1:0-18843 GCA_043721855.1 Pseudorhodobacter sp. | reverse complement strand
GCCATTTGAAGTTGGCGACCGCTCAGGCGCAACGGCAATCGAATTCATGGACGATCTGCGCGCCCGCTTGGCTAACCGCGTTCAACTGACCACACAGTCGGCCACAAGGCTTACCATGAGGCTGTAGAGGGGGCGTTCGGTGGCGATGTTGACTCCGCCATGCTGATTAAGCTGTATGGTGAGGCATCGGGCGCAAAAGGCCATGAGCGCAAGTATAGCCCCGCTGAATGCACGGGCGCTCGCAAGGAACTGATCAGCGGCTACCCGGTCAAGGAAATGGTCAGTGCGTCGCATGTTGAGCGCCAAAACCTGTCTATGCGTATGGGGATGCGCCGCTTCACCCGCTTGACCAATGGCTTTAGCAAAAAGCTGGAAAACCACCTGCACATGCTGTCGCTTTATTTTGTGCATTACAACTTCGTGCGCATGCATAAGACATTGAAATGCACCCCGGCGATGGCGGCTGGCGTAACCAACACTCTGCATGACATAACATGGCTTGCTGGCATCATCGAAGTTGCCGCACCTAAGGCAGGACCACGCGGACCCTATAAGAAAAAAGATAATTCAAACTGAGACACTACCCAATTTTCCTGTTCTTTGCCCTTCTCCTGCTGGCAGGCACCGCGATCTATGCCGTCAGCACCGATCGCACCGACTGAAGCGTGATTAGGAAAAGTGGTTTCCGGTTTTCCGTTTCAATCACGCGACCAAGCAAGAATCAGATCAGGATGATGTTTTCTTAAACATCATCCTGATCTGACCCCCTTTCCCCCCGCCCCCCCATGCGCTAAAGCGCAGCAACACTGAAGGAGCGTCCCTATGGGCTATAAAATCGTCGTCGCAGGTGCCACCGGTAACGTTGGCCGCGAAATGCTGAACATCCTCGCGGAACGCGAATTTCCGGTTGATGAAATCGTGGCCCTCGCCTCGCGCAAATCGCTGGGCACTGAGATCAGCTTTGGTGACAAGACCCTTAAAACAAAAGATCTCGACACCTTCGATTTCACTGGCTGGGATATTGCGCTGTTTGCCATAGGCACAGACGCCACCAAAATCTATGCCCCCAAAGCCGCCGCTGCGGGCTGCGTGGTGATCGACAACTCGTCGCTCTATCGCTACGATCCCGCTGTGCCGCTGATCGTGCCCGAAGTGAACGCTGACGCCATTATCGGTTACAAAAACAAGAACATCATCGCCAATCCGAATTGCAGCACCGCGCAGATGGTCGTGGCCCTGAAGCCGCTTCACGACCGCGCCCGGATCAAGCGCGTTGTCGTATCGACTTATCAATCGGTGTCCGGTGCGGGCAAGGAGGGCACGGATGAGCTTTGGGATCAAACCAAAGGCATTTATGTGCATGGCCAGGAAGTCGCGCCAAGCAAATTCCCCAAGCAAATCGCCTTCAACGTGATCCCGCATATCGACGTGTTCCTTGATGATGGCTCTACACGCGAAGAATGGAAGATGGTCGCGGAAACCAAAAAAATCCTCGACAAATCCATCAAGGTCACAGCGACTTGTGTTCGAGTGCCGGTATTCGTCGGCCATTCGGAATCCATCAATATCGAATTCCACGATTTCCTTGATGAACACGAAGCCCGCGATATCCTGCGCGAATCCCCCGGCATCATGGTCATCGATAAACGCGAAGATGGCGGCTACATCACGCCCATTGAATGCGTCGGCGAATACGCCACCTTTATCAGCCGTATCCGGCAAGACAGCACCATCGACAACGGCATCAACCTGTGGTGCGTTTCCGACAACCTGCGCAAAGGTGCCGCCCTGAACGCCGTGCAAATCGCCGAACTTTTGGGTTCAAAACACCTGAAAAAAGGCTAAGATCTGGGGCAGGGCGTCCGGCGCCCCACCCAACTCCGTGTAGGGTGCGCATTCGCGGCATTCCGCCCCGGCCAGCCAAAAGAAGACCAGCCATGCCAATACCCAAAAACATGATCTGCCTCTGGTATGAAAAACACGCCTTATCTGCCGCGCGCTTTTACGCCGAAACTTTTCCTGACAGCTTGGTAGGGGCCATCTTTTACGCACCAAGCGATTATCCGGCTGGCAAGGCGGGTGATGTGCTGACCGTTGAATTTACGGTCGCAGGGATACCCTGTCTTGGCCTGAATGGTGGCCCAGCCATCAAACAAACAGAAGCTTTTTCATTTCAGATTGCCACCGATGATCAGGCTGAGACGGATCGTTACTGGAACGCCATCATCGGCAATGGCGGCGAAGCCAGTCAATGCGGATGGTGCCGCGACAAATGGGGCATCTCCTGGCAGATCACCCCACGCGTGCTGACCGACGCACTGGCGGTCGGCGGGGAAAAAGCGAAACGCGCCTTTGAAGCAATGATGGGCATGACCAAAATCGACGTGGCTGCCATCATGGCCGCAACGCGCGGCGTGTAACTGCGGCCCTTTGCTGCCGCGCAGCCCCGCATGGAACACGCGCCAGACAAAGCCAAGTCTTTGACGTGCGGCGCCGCCCGCTATGCGGGGCCAATCTGTGTCAGAGCTGGATGCAGTCCTGTAAGGCAGTGTCGCTGCTGGCGCGACAAAGCTTGGCTCTGGCGCAGGGCGATCATCTGGCCATCAAAAGCCCCGCTGAAGCCTGTTTGTCAGCTTGACGGCGCGCAGAGGTCAAGGATTTTAACGCGCGTGAAACTGACAACGGTTGGCTGACGGTAATACGGCATGCCCATTTCCGATAGCGCCGCTACAGCCGTATCAGGCGGCGCAGTAACAATTGCTGAAAATCCATCCGGTGCGCGAAACGCAACAACCGTATCCTTCGTCATGTGGCATATCCCTTTCTCTGCGAGAACTGCGGCGCATGAACAACGCCTTGATATGCCGCCCCATCTTTCGGTCACCAACTTTCAGCTATAGCTCCCCACACCACTTTTATTCAGTCCCAACCGTCTTGCGATCCACGGTTTTGCGCATAAAGTGATGCACCACTCCAACAATCCCTGTCAGTCCCAAAAGGAAACCAACGTATGAAAGCGCAAGATTTTCTTGAAGTTTGGGGCTGCTATAGGACAGAGGTGCAGAAAGCGCTGGCGCGAGGAAGAACAACAAAAAACTAGCAAAATGCATGTTTAAGGTTGCGCTGATGTTTTTGCGGTTGGATGGAAACGCGTGTTCTTTTGCGAAGGACGACCCGAAGTCCACGTCATCCCTATGCTGGCAAAGAACAAATGATCCATAACAAGTGGCGAACACTGCAATCAGCATAAGCAACACAGATAGCCAAATGATGCCAGTATAGACAGCGACGAAAAAATAAAGGTTCCAGATAAGAAATACCGGGATCATTATCCTCAGACCAAGATTTCCTCGCAGGGCATAGAAAAACATCACGCGCCTTTTGAAATGTAATTCAGTTGCCAGCCACTGTCCCCGCTCATTCGTTAATATCCTTATCCCACAACTTCACGTCCCCGCCCTGCGCGCCAAACATCTTGCGCAGCGCCAACCAAGCCGCCAGTGATGCCAGCGCGAACACCAGCGCCAGAGCTGCTAAATTGGGCCCCAGCAGCCCGATGCCCACCAAAACCCCGGTGATCACCGCGCCAATGGCAAAGCCCAGGAAGATGAACCCCGGCACCAGCACTTCCACCACCCCCAGCGCGAAGCCTGCCACCACCCAAACCCACCAGACAGCGAACATCACACACGCCCTTTCAGCATCTTGAACGCATCGCCGAACGCTTCCAGTGCCTGCGCGGGCACGATGATCATCTGCTTGCCAGCCCCTTGGCCGACGGCCGTCAGCGCCTCGACCTGCTTCAGCGCCACCTGATACTGCGCGGCCTCAATCCCGTTCGCCTTAATCGCCTCGGCAATCACGGCGGTTGCATAAGCCTCCGCATCCGCCAGAATGCGCCGCGCCTTGGATTCCTGCTCTGCCGCGTACAATTCGGCATCGGCGTTCAATTCCACCGCCCGCTTCTTGCCCTCGGCTTCCGTCACCTGCGCCCGACGCGCCCGCTCGGCGTTCAGCTGCTGCAACATCGCCGTCCGCGTCGCCTCATCCAGGTTCACATCCAGTATCTCGGCCCGAGTCACCTCGATGCCCCAGTCATCGACCAGCAACCTTACCTGTTCCCGGATATTCGCCGCGACTTCGGCCCGGTTCGATTGCACCTGATCCAGTTCCATCTTGCCGATCTGCCCGCGCACGATGCCTGCCACTGTGGTCGCAATCGCCGCATCCACATCGCGGATCCGGTACACCGTCTTTTCCGGCTCGGTGATGCGGTAAAACACGCTCGTCTCCACCTTCACCAGCACGTTATCGGTGGTAATCGCGTCCTGCTGCGCCGTCGGCAACTGCCGCTCCAACACCGATACCTTATGCGCAATCCGGTCAAGGAACGGCACCACAAAGTTGATGCCTGGCCCCAGCACCGACCGCAGCCGCCCGAACCGTTCCACCACATGCTTTTCCGATTGCGGCACGATCCGCACCCCCAGAAAAATGCAAATGATGATAAACGCCGCAATCGCCAGAAATACGGCATTGCCACCCAATAAATCCTGCATCTTTATCTGTTCCCTCTGCAAATTCCGGCTCTGTCCAGATGTGCCCCTTACCATCCGGCAAATCAAGCCCACAGGCCGCAGCACGCTGTGCGTTCGCCAAAAGCGGCTTTTGGGTTGGCTGGCGCTCTGCGCGGCCTGGGCAGGCGCGCGGCTTGCAATGGCTGTGCGTCGGTTGGTAATTGCGTGCCGCATATGCCGTGCCGGGGCATCAGCTTTGGTGACGAAAAACGCTTGTTCCCCCGCCTGTTCCCCCGCCTGTTCACCGACCTTTCCGCGCAGATCATCTTCTTTGACCGCGATGATTTTGGCAGCTGCACCCGCCAAGCGACTGCGCCGAAAGAAATCAGCGCATCTGGAAACGCTGCTTCCATCACTGCGAGGGGTTCGCGGGTTGGCCTAAGGCGCGCTCTGCCTTCACCGACTGCCCGCGCGCCATGACGCGGTGAATGGCCCTTGCCCCCAAGACGTGTCTGCCATAGCCTGTGCAGTACCTCGGGGTGCCTTAAATGGCTGAGATGCGCAAGCGGACCCGTCGAACCTGAACCGGTTAAGACCGGCGGAGGGAAGGTGTATGGAATGATCCATCCCGTCTCCGCCCGTCGCAAATGGAGTGTGAGATGAAGTCATCCTTGTTTGCTGCGGGTTTTTTGACTGCTGCCACCATGGCCGCAGCGGAAACCCCAGTGCTGAACGTGCTGACCTATGACAGTTTTGTTGCCGAATGGGGCCCCGGTCCGGCAGTGGAAAAAGCGTTTGAGGCGACCTGCGCCTGCGATCTGCAATTCACCGCCGCAGGGGACGGCGCGGCATTGCTGGCGCGGATCAAGCTGGAAGGGGCGGCATCTGATGCCGATATCGTGTTGGGGCTGGATACCAATCTGACAGCATCGGCAACAGCCAGCGGTTTGTTCGCGCCGCATGGGCAGGCACCGGCGAATGACCTGCCGGTTGCTTATGCCGACCCGCTGTTTGTGCCGTATGACTGGGGCTATTTCGCGTTTGTCTATGATAAAACCAAACTCGCCGTTCCGCCCACATCCTTTGAGGCTTTGGCTGAATCCAACCTAAAAATCCTGATACAGGATCCGCGCGCATCGACGCCCGGCCTTGGCTTGCTGATGTGGGTCAAGGCGGCTTACGGCGATAAATCTGCCGATATCTGGGCGGGCCTTGCCGATAATATCGTCACTGTCACACCCGGCTGGTCCGAAGCCTACGGTATGTTTCTGGAGGGTGAGGCGGATATGGTGTTGTCTTACACCACATCGCCTGCCTACCATCTCATAGCCGAAAAGGATGATACCAAGGCCGCAGCCGCGTTTGATGAAGGCCATTATCTGCAGATTGAGGTGGCAGGGAAACTGGCAGCAAGTGACCAGCCCGCCCTTGCAGACCAGTTTTTGGCCTTTATGGCGTCTGATGGCTTTCAAACGCTGATCCCCGAAACCAACTGGATGTATCCGGCCAAAACCCCGGCGACAGGTCTGCCAAAAGGCTTTGAAACGCTGATCACACCTGCCAAATCCCTGCTTATTCCGGCAGATGAGGCAGAGGCTATTCGCGCAAAAGGGATAGAAGAATGGCAGACAGCGCTGGCAAAATAGGCGCGGTCACGGCAAGCGGGGCCGCGATTGCGGCGGCCCTTGCGTTGATGTGCCTGGGCACGCTGGCCGCCGTTGTATGGCGCGCCAGCGGGTCTGGCCTTGGGCCAGCGGATGTTTCGGCCATCAGGTTCACGGTGCTGCAATCCGCAGTCTCTGCCCTGATTTCGGTGGCGCTGGCAGTGCCCGTAGCGCGCGCATTGGCCCGGCGGCGGTTTGCCGGGCGATCCGTTTTGATCACGCTGATGGGGGCACCGTTCCTGGTGCCTGTCATCGTGGCCGTGATGGGCCTTTTGCAAGTGTTCGGGCGATCGGGCCTGCTGAACAGCGGCCTCGGCGCACTAGGCCTGCCGCCATTTTCGATCTACGGCTTTCACGGCGTTGTGCTGGCGCATGTGTTTTTCAACCTGCCCCTGGCGGTGCGTCTGGTGTTGCAAGGCTGGCAGGCGATCCCGGCAGAACGCTTTCGTCTGGCAGCAGCGTTGGGCTTTGCCCCGTCCGATATTCTGCGCCACCTTGAACGCCCGATGCTGCGTGAGGTGCTGCCGGGTGCGGCTTTGGTGATTTTTACACTGTGCCTGTCCAGCTTTGCTGTGGCGTTGATGCTGGGCGGCGGCCCGCGCGCCACCACGGTGGAATTGGCGATCTATCAGGCGCTGCGGTTTGATTTTGACCTTGGCCGTGCGGCGGCGCTGGCGGCTATTCAATTCGCGCTTTGTGCCACGGCGGTATTGCTGAGCCTGCGCATGGCAAGGCCCGCGATCTTTGGCGCAGGCTTGGACCGCGCGCCGATGCTATGGCCAAAGCTTGGCCCCGTAACAGCCCTGCAAGACACCGTCGCCATTGGTGCAACTGCGGTGTTTTTGCTGGTGCCGCTGGCGATGATGCTGCTGCGCGGGGTGCCCGGTTTGGCAGATCTGCCGCCTGCGGTTTGGCCTGCCTTGGCGCGGTCGGTCACTGTGGCCGCTGTATCAACCGCCCTGACCATGACAGCAGCCGTCATTCTGGCTTTGGCGATTGTGCAGGGCCGGGGCGCAAAGCCGCTGGAGCTTGCCGCCATGCTGCCGCTTGCCGCGTCAAGCCTTGTGCTGGGCACCGGGCTGTTCTTGATCGTGCAACCTTGGATAGCCGTTGAGAAAATGGCGCTGCCAGTGACCGCGCTGGTCAACGCCACCCTTGCGCTGCCGTTTGCATTGCGCATCGTGCTGCCCGCCTTGAACACCATTGAGGCGGATTATGGCCGTCTTGCCTGCGCGCTTAATCTGTCTGGCATGGCCAAATGGCGATGGCTGATCCTGCCCCGCTTGCGCGCGCCACTTGGTTTTGCGGCGGGGCTGGTGGCGGCGCTGTCGATGGGCGATCTTGGTGTTGTCGCTCTGTTTGCGGGCGAGGCCGGGGTGACCTTGCCCCTGTTGATCCAACGCCTGATGGGCGCCTACCGGATGGACGCCGCCGCAGGTGTTGCGCTTGTTCTGATAGCCGCCAGCTTTGCCGCCTTTTGGCTGCCAGACCGCGAAGGACGCCGCCATGCTGACGCTTGATGGCCTGTACATCCAGCAGGGTGATTTTAGCCTGTCCGCCAATTGGGCGGTGCCCGTGGGCGCGCGGGTGGCACTTGTCGGGCCGTCAGGCGCCGGCAAATCGACGCTGCTGTTGGCGATTGCCGGCTTTCTGCCGCTCAAGGCCGGGCGCGTCTTTTGGGCGGGCGAGAATATCACCAACTTTGCCCCGGGTGACCGCCCCCTTAGCCTTCTGTTCCAAGATCAAAATCTGTTCCCGCATCTGACCATTGCGCAAAACCTTGGGCTTGGCTTGAACCCGTCTCTGAAACTAACCTCCGATCACCACGATCAGATTACCCAAGCCATGGCCCGTGTCGGCCTGTCGGGCATGGGGGACCGCAAACCGGGCAGCCTGTCTGGCGGCCAACAGGGGCGCGCATCGCTGGCCCGCGCCTTGCTGCGCGCGCGTCCGATCCTGTTACTGGATGAGCCCTTCGCCGCCCTCGGCCCGGCGCTTAAGGCAGAAATGCTGGATTTGGTCGCCGAAGTGGCCGCATCCATGGCTGCAACCGTGCTTTTGGTGACACATGACCCGGCCGACGCAAAGCGCTTTGCGGATCACACGGTTGTGGTTGCAGACAATATTGCACAAGCCCCTGCAACGACGTTGGAGCTGTTCAATCACCCACCACCAGCCTTGGCCCGTTATCTGGGGGTTTAGACGACACCCACTTGCCCGCCACCGCCAGACACGCGAATTAGCGCCCAGAACTAACGCCGCATTCATCCCGGCTACGGCATGTACCGCCTCAGGGCTGGCGTGGTTGGCGTCGATGCCGATGCTTTTGGATCGGGAATTAACTTTGGGTCAGATCGACAAAATGATCCGCTTCAATGGAACGGATACCATAAGCCATCCGGGCAATGACGCCAATGGCGTGCTGTAGCATAGCTGCGCAAGGGTAAT
The DNA here is from genome assembly GCA_043721855.1 of Pseudorhodobacter sp. Classification (GTDB taxonomy): domain Bacteria; phylum Pseudomonadota; class Alphaproteobacteria; order Rhodobacterales; family Rhodobacteraceae; genus JACMNW01. Next base: position 10,214 of record JAYSPY010000019.1, on the reverse strand, counting down.
CGCCCCGATCTTGGTGATCGTGCAATTCAACAAACGTTGATTTCGTGCCAGTGCAGTCTGCTTCACCCCTGACATCCTGTAAGCCCGCCCAAGACCAATCAATAAGACTTGGGCATCCCTTCATCTGCCCCGCTAAACTGGCGGTGTCTTTTTAAGAAGATCTTCTGCGGATTGTTCGTCTGTAATCAGCGTTGTCGGGCTTAGGGTGGTGATTGCGGCGCGCAGCGCCAAACGCTTTTCCTTTCCACCTGAAACCAGAACCCGTTCATGCGCGCGGCGAATTGCGGACAGTTTCACAGAGATTACCCGGTCATTCACGTCGTGATCGACAGCGTCGCCTTTGGCATTGATAAAGTTATAAAGAATATCGCCCACCGCGCCCGCATCAATCAAAGAGCGGCGGTCGGATTCGGAGATATAGCCAGTGCGGTAACTGGTTGTCAGGTTCGAAATCCCGCCCACGGACAGAAGCGCCACGTCCAGCTTGTCGGCCATCTCGAATATCGCTGACAGGCCGCACCGTTCAAGCAGCGCATGTTTGGTTTCAGGGCTGTCTACGACGGCAGGCGCAGGGATCAAAAAACCCTCGGCTTGAAAAAGCTCGGCGAATTGCCAGGCAAATTCGGCCGGGTTGAACCGCCGGGCGGCAGCGATACCGCCCAAAAGCGACACAACGCGAAAATTCTCCAGTGTTTCAGCCACGATAAAAGGCAGGGTATTGTACAGCGTGCGGCCCCAGCCGACGCCAACTGTCATGCCGGGTTTCATCAGGCCGGAGATAAAGTTGCCAGCCGCCGCCGCGATGACCTTGACCGGATCGCCGTCAGGGTAGGCAAAGGGGGCGACGATGACCCGATTGATGCCGTAACGGGCCTCGATGGCGCGTTCAAGTTCGATCAGTTCGGCCAACGGTGCCGAGACGATGACCCGCACCTCGTTGCGGCGGCGGGCATCGGCAAGCAAGCGAACAACCATCACGCGGCTGATGCCAAGCTGCACGGCAATATCGTTCTGCGTGCAGCCTTCAACGTGATAAAGCCAGACGGCACGCGCGCGCAAGCGGTCTGCGTCGTTGAAAGCAGAACTGGCTTGAAGTGCAAGCTGCATGCAGGTTCCCCGGTTTTTGTTCGCCCTTAGATCACCGTTGCCGCCGCGAGATGGCGCAACAAGATGCGCGCCACACGGTCGGGACATTCGATCTGGGGAACATGACCTGCACCCACCAAAAGGTGAAGCGCGAAATCGCCGGTCGCGCCAATCGCATGGCGATTGGGCAGGATATGGTCGCTTTTACCCCAGATCACGGTGGTGGGGCAGTCAAGGCGCGCAAAGGCGGGTCGCAGATCAAAGGGCTGGACGCCATCAGGGAACAGCACCTGTGCCATATCGGCCTGGGCTGCGCGCAACTCGGGGTCTGCGCGCAGTTTCATGGCGGCGCGGGCATAGTCGTCGCTGACGCCTTCGGGTGTGGCGGTCAGGCGGCGCAACCACGGGGCGAGGCTTTCGCTTTGGGTCGCGCGGATGATTCCGGTCAGGGCGGCGGCGTCGATTTCCGGCCCAAAACCTGTGGGCGCGATCAGCGCAAGGCTGGCCACGCGGCGGGGGCGGATATCGGCGATGGCGATGGCCAGTGCGCCGCCAAGCGAATGGCCCAACAGATGCACGCGGTCATGCGTGCGCGTGGCATCGTCAAACGCCTCGACCACCATACGGGAGAGGTGGGCAAAGTTGTCAACCGCGCGGCGGGGAGATCGGCCATGCCCCGGCAGTTCGATGCGGATCAGCGGATGGTCCGGGCCAAGCGCCTTTTCCAGCGGTGCCCAGCTTTGGCTGTCGGCGGTAAAGCCGTGCAAAAGGACGATGGGAGTGCCCTTGCCCTTGCGCGCGCTGACATGCAGCGGGCCGGGCTGGCGGGACCAGCCAAAAGGCGGTGGCGCATCAAGGCGCGTCTGGGGTGATTGGTTGGCGGAATGGGCATCGGCAGGATGGGCCAGGCGCGAGGTCAGGTGCGTGGCGACATCGTTATTCTGGATGCGACCCCGAGGGCCGGTTCCGCGAATATCCGTCAGGGCGACGCCGGATTTGCGGGCGGCGGCGCGCGCGGCGGGGGTGGCACGCAACGCGGCGGTCGGTCCCGCGAATGCGTCTTGCGCGGGTGGCGGGGACACCGCATCCCTGCCGGGGTCTGCAGGGGCAGGTTGGGCAGACATGCCTTGTGGGGCGGCGCTTGGGATTGCGGCTGGCTTTGCGGTGGGCGCGGCCGATCCGACCGCGCTGCCGGGCAGATAGATATAGGCCAGAACGGTGCCCACGGGCAGTTTTTCGCCCGGTTTTGCCGTGACATGGGCAAGCGTGCCAGAGGCCGGAGCCTCTACTTCCATCGCGGCCTTGTCGGTTTCGATGTCAAAAAGCGGGGCACCTTTGACCACAACCTGGCCTTCGGCTGCGTGCCAGACGGCCAGCGTGCCGTGCGACATGTCCATATCGACCTTGGGCAGGATCACCTCGACGGGGGCAGGCGCGTCGGGGGCAGGCGCGTTGGGGGCAGGCGCGTTGGCATCCGGGTTGGGTGCTGTCGGCGCTGCGTCCGGGATCGCCTCGCCCTCGGCATAGATCAAGGCGATGACAGTTCCCACGGCGATCTTGTCACCCGGTTGCGCCGTGACGGCATGCAACCGGCCCGAGGCAGGCGATTCCACCTCCATCGCGGCCTTGTCGGTTTCGATGTCAAACAGCGGCGATCCCTTTTCGACCGAATCGCCAGACGCGACATGCCAGACGGCCAGCGTGCCATGTGACATGTCCATATCGACCTTGGGCAGAATTACTTCAACAGGCATGTGTCAGACCTCAAACCGCGCAAGACGGCGGGCGGCGGCCTCGATGCTGTCCACCTGCGGCACCGATGCGCGTTCAAGATCGGGGTTGTAGGGCACCGGCGCATCCGCCGCACCAAGGCGCAGGATCGGGGCATCCAGATAATCGAACGCATCGCTTTCGGCAACCATGGCGCTGATCTCTGCGCCGACGCCAAAAGCCTTGACGCCTTCGTAAACAACCATCAGACGCCCGGTCTTGCGCACAGAGGCAAGGATAGTGTCATGGTCGATGGGGCGGATTGACCGCAGGTCGATGACCTCTGCCTCGATACCGTCCTTGGCCAACCTGTCGGCAACTTCCAGCGCGCGGTGCAGCATGATCGAACCTGCGACGATGGTCAGTGCGGTGCCGCTGCGTCGCACAAGCGCCTTGCCGATGGGGGTTATGTAATGGCCGGCGGGAACGTGTCCGCGTGTCTTGTACAACAGCTTGTGTTCAAAGATCATCACCGGGTCGGGGTCGGCAAGGGCGGCAAGCAGCATGCCCTTTGCATCTTCCGGGGTTGACGGTTGCAGCACCTTGAGGCCCGGCACATGGCCAAACCATGCTTCGATGCTTTGACTGTGCTGGGCCGCAGCGCCCGTGCCAGAACCGGACGGCATGCGAAACACCACCGGCACCGACGCCTCGCCACCCAGCATGTAGCGCAGCTTGGCCGCCTGATTGACGATCTGTTCCATCGCCAGCATCGCGAAATCCGAAAACTGGAATTCAAAGATCGGCTTGAGGCCGGTCAGGGCCGCACCAACCGCCACGCCGGCACCGCCAAGTTCGGAAATCGGCGTGTCCATCACGCGGTCGGGACCAAACCGGTCCACCAGATCAAGCGTGACCTGAAACGCCCCGCCGTAGACGCCGATGTCTTCGCCCATCAGGATCACCGCCGGGTCCGCGTCCATTGCGATCACCATCGCCTCGCGGATCGCTTCGGCATATGACAGGTTGCGCAGGTCGTCTTCGGCGGGCATGGCGTTCATCTCAGCTCTCTGCATAAACGTAACGGGTCACTTCAGACACGTCGGGGGCGGGGCTAGCCTTGGCAAACACGATGCCGGCTTCCATTTCGGCCACAGCCGTCGCAGCGATGGCATCGGCTGCGGCATCATCGATAATGCCGTGATCGATCAGTTCGGTGCGAAAGCGGGCAATCGGATCGCGGGCCATCCAGGATTCGATTTCTTCCTTGGTGCGGTAGCGGTTCCGGTCAGATTTGGAATGCCCGCGCCAGCGATAGGTCAGGTTTTCCACCAGCGATGGACCGTCACCCGCCCGCGCCCGCGCAATGGCAATGTGCACGGCCTCGGCCACGGCGGAAAAGTCATTGCCGTCTACCGTGACGCCGGGCATGGAATAAGCAACGGCGCGGTCTGATATCTGTGCCACAGCGGTGGACCGCTTGATCGAGGTGGACATGCCGTATTGGTTATTCTCGCAGACAAAGACGACCGGCAGCTTCCACACCGAAGCCATGTTCAGCGCCTCGTGGAAAGCGCCCTCGTTGTTGGCGCCGTCGCCGAAAAAGCAGATCGTGACATCGGATTTGCCCAGACGTTTGGCCGAAAGTGCGGCCCCGACCGCGATGGGCAGTCCGCCGCCCACGATGCCATTCGCGCCCAGATTACCGGTCTTGATGTCGGCAATATGCATCGACCCGCCACGACCGTGGCAATAGCCGGTTTCCTTGCCGAAAAATTCCGCGAACATCCGGCCGACTTCGGCCCCCTTGGCGATGCAATGGCCATGACCGCGATGGGTCGAGGTGATCTTGTCATTGTCCGTCAGTTCCATGCAGGTGGCCATGGCGCTTGCCTCTTGTCCGATGGACAGGTGCATGGTGCCGTGGATCAGCCCGCGGGTATAGCTGTCTTCAGCCCCTTCTTCGAACCGGCGGATCAGATACATCCGTTTCAGCGCCTCGCGCAGCCGCTCTGGCGAATAGCTGCGGACGGCAAAGGGACGGTTGTCGACAGCTGGAGATTCCGCAGTATTCATGGATCAGAGCCCCAACATCTTGTCTTGACGCGCGCGCAGGACCGCGATGCGACTATCGGCGGGCACGGCGGCATTTGCGGTGGTGATCAGACCGCCCTTGGCGATGGGCGCGGTGACCTTGGCCCCGGTCAGCAGGCCGCAGGGGATGGCGGCGGCGGCACGAGCCTCGCCCGCTTCCATGATCCAGGCGCGATAGCAATATTCGCCGATCTGATCCAGCGTGTCGCCCACTGCCAGATCTTTTTTCGCCACGGCGCAGACTTCGGCCACAGGACGGGCCATCGGGACCATGTCGGCCTTGCCATAAAGAACCACGCGCGCACAGGTCAGCGGCACTTCCAGCGAGGTCAGGTGATAGGGGCGGAAAAACGTAAAATACGGACCCGTGCCCATTTTCAGATCTTCCATCCGTTCCCGGATGCGGGGGTGGTCCATCTCGGCCACAACGAACACGCCCGGGGCCACGCCCTTGCCGATGGTGAAATCCACCCGGCCCTCTGCGCTTGACAGCAGGCCCCCGGCGGACTGTGGCACCAAAACCTTGTTCAGATCATCGCGCGAACAGGCGGGGCCGTGCATGCCGGGACGATCCGGGATCAGTCCGGTCGCGTTGGCGATGGCGGCCATTTCCACCATGGTTTTCGATCCGTCAACAAATTCCACCAGCATCCGGGGGTTCATGTGGCGACGGACCGCTTCTTCATTGTAGGCGTCGGGGGTGGCGTCGATGTTCAGCGGGTTGTTCTTGCCTTTGCCGGCAGAAATGATGCGGTGACCCATGGCCGAGACAAACTCGATCAACTCCATGCAAGATGACGGCTCGTCACCCGCACCCAGCGAATAGATGACGCCCAGCCGTTCCGCTTCGGCGCGCAGGTAGGCACCGATGGTCACGTCCGCCTCGACGTTCATCATCACAAGATGCTTGCCACGCTCCATCGCGCGCAGGCCGATTTCTGCCCCGACAGACGGAATACCGGTGGCATCAACGACCACGTCAATCAGGCCTGATTCAAGCAGGGCATCGACGTTGGCGGTAACGGCCACCTTGCCGGCTTCCATGGCGGCATTGGCGGCATCGGCGGTGGACACTTCCTGTGACCGGCCCGAAACGCCATAGGCAATTTCGACAGACCGCGCCGCTGCACCAGGGTTCAATTCACTGATCGCGCCGATTTCGATGCCTGACATGTGGGCCACGCGGCTGACGATATCGGTGCCCATCTCGCCTGCGCCGACAAGGCCGATGCGAATCGGTTTGCCAGTGGCTGCTCGGGCGGCAAGATCCTTGGCCAGCCCGGTAAGGGCAACATTCGTGGGCATAAGCGTCCTCCAACGGTCAGTTTCAACTAACTCTAGTTGAACTTATGTTCCGTTGTCAATCAAAGAGTTCACGCTGCGATGCGGCATAAATGCCAAAAAATTTCGTTTGACAGATGAATATTGCTGCACCCAAGATACAGCGGTGAAACCAATGTTTACACATTGCAAATCAAACTGTTCTTGCGTCGGAAAAGACCATCTTGACGCATTGCTTGCGCAATGGGCAGGTGGACCGGATCATGTACAATTATTGGGAGGAAGATCAAAATGTCCATTCGTTTAGGGGGGCTATCCCGCCGCTCGTTCTTGCGCACGGGGGCTGCGTTTGGCGCGGCAACCGGGGCGTTGGGGCTTAAATCACCAGCGCTTGCGAAGTCGCACTTGCCCGACATTCAAGCGACGCTCGATTCGATTTCGGTCGAAAAATACGTCCGTGAAGACTACCGCAAGCTTTACAACATGTCGAACGAGCCGCTGTGGGATCCGGCCAAGGACTGGATCCGCACCGTGGACTGGGAAGCGGTCCGCAGCGAACTGAGCGGCACAACCGTGCGTTTTGCCATCGGTGCCGCAGATCAGGAGTCCGCAATCGATGCCCTCAAGCCGTTTGAGGCTTTGTCGGGCATCAAGGTTGAACTGATCCCGATCCCGGATGACAGCATCTATGACAAGGCGATTGCCGAGTTCATCTCCGGCAACGCCTCGTTTGACGCGCTGCAGTTCTTCTCGGCCTGGCTGGGTGACTTTGCAGCGCCTGGCTTCCTTGCACCCCTGGATGAATACGCCGCCAAGTGGAAGCTGCCGCTGGATGATTTCTACGACACCTATCGGCTGAACTACGGCTATGTGAATGGCCAGCTTGTGGGCATTCCGTTCGATTGCGACGTTCAGATGGTTCACCTGCGCAAGTCGATAGTGGAGAAGATTCTGGGCGGGCCGATCGATCTGGCCAATTCGGTGCCGACCTATGACGAGCTGATCCGTATCTCCGCCGAAGCCAACAAGCTGGGCGGCGGCGTGGCTGGTATTGGCCTTATTGGCGCACGCGGCTTCTGGTCAACCTACACATGGGAACATGTGGCGGCACAGGCCGGGATGATGCTGTTTGATGACCAGTGGAACCCGACACTGAACTCTGATGCCGGGCTGAAAGGTCTGGAAACGATTCTCGCCTTGAACAAGAACGCCATCGAAGGCGTTGCCGGCGCAGGCTGGGCCGAAAACCGGGCGGCATTTCTGGGCGGTCAGGTGGCGACGAACATCTCGTGGCAGGACGTTGCCACGGCAGGCATGCGGCCGGATCAAAGCCAGATCGTTGGCGATTTCGTCACGATCTATGAGCCGCGCATCGCGGGTGGCGTGTTTGCGCCGCCGAACATTGCCGGTTCGACCTCGGTTGTGACGGCAACCAGCCAGAACAAGGAAGGCGCGTTCCTGATGCTGGCGTTCCTGACCACCAGCTCGATCATGGCAATGAACGAGGCCAACGCCAACGGCGTGGCACCGGGCTACAGATCGGTTCTGGGCAACGAACGTCTGCGCGCCGTGTCGGGGTCGATGGAAGTCTGGGCCAACAGCCTGGAGCACGCCTGGTGCAGCCCGCGTCTGCCCGGCATGTTCGAAATGGAACAGGCGCTTGGCAACGAGATCAACCGGGCGATCACCGGGCAGATCACGGCGAAAGAGGCGCTGGACAACGGTCAGGTCGCCTGGAAGTCGATCATGGAGAAGAACGGCTTCAAAGACGGCAAGGCTCCGATCAACTATGCAGACGTGGCCCCCGGGCTTTACGTCGGCGCAGGCAAAGCGTTGCCGTTCTGATCTGATGTCAACTGACGCTCCCTCAGTTGCAGCGAAAGGGGTGGCGCAAGCCACCCCTTATCGCAAGGCGCAACCGCCCCGCCGCCGCAGCCCGGGCTTGCGCCGTGCGTTTCCCTATCTGCTGCTTGCCCCGGCAGTGGCCTATCTTCTGGTCATCACGCTGTATCCGGGCGTGTTCGCAATTTACCAAAGCCTTTTCGTGGTCAAATTCCTGACCTGGGAATGGGCCGGTTTTGACAACTATACGAACATCCTGCAGGATCGCGAATTCTGGGCAGCCCTTCGCAATACCGCAATCATTGGCATCATTGCCCTGACCTTGCAGACCACCATCGCGCTGACCGTCGCCTATTTCGCCTATCGCGACCCGTTTATCCGGGGCTGGCGCATCGTCTATCTGATGCCGATGCTGTTCATGCCTTCGGCTGTGGCCTATATCTGGAAATTGGCGTTCAACGACGGCCGGGTGATTTCCGACCTGCTTGGCCGTCTTGGCCTGATCGAGGGCAATGTTGACTGGCTGGGGTCGATCTGGCTGTCCCGTCTGACCCTGATCACTGCCGATGTCTGGCAATGGACGCCGTTCCTGTTCATCATCTTCGTGGCCGCCCTTCAGGGGCAGGATCAGGAGATCGAAGAGGCCGCACGGTTGGACGGCGCAAGCTGGCCCGCGATCTTCTGGAACATCAGCCTGCCGATGATGCGGCCCGTGATCGTCGTGGCGGTCACCCTGCGCGGCATTGATATCACCACGATGTTCACCAATGTCTTTGTGATGACCCAAGGCACGCCCGGCGGTGCAACCGAAACGATGAGCTATTTCATCTACCGCCAAGGGTTCCGCCTGTTCAATTTCGGCTATGCTTCGGCGGCCTCGGTGCTGATGCTGATCCTTACGGTCATCATTGCGCAGACGGTGGTGAAGCGCGCCTTCCATTCGGGGAAGAATTAGATGGCCAAACCCCGCAAAACCCCCCGCAAAACTCGCGGCGAAAGCCTGGCTCTGCGCTATATCGTTCTGGGGGGCTGGGCTCTGGTGTGCCTGCTGCCGATCCTGTGGTTCCTGTCGATCGGGTTTCGGCCGCGGACCGAGGTGATCACGACCGAACCCATCTACTGGCCCACTTGGTCGTTGGATGCCTGGTATCTGTTGATGAGCGATTGGCCCATCGCGAAGTATCTGCGCAATTCAGTGCTCGCCGTGGCCGGATCGGTTGTCATCGATCTGGCTCTTGCCATCCCTGCCGCCTACGCGCTTGCCCGGTATGAGTTCAAGGGTCGTGAGGATATCGGGTTTTACATCCTGTCGACGCGGATGATGGCCCCGGCCATTGTCGCCGTGCCGATCTTCTTTCTGTTCAAGACGATGGGGTTGCTGGATTCGGTCTGGGCACTGATGCTGATTTATGCAGCGATCAACCTCAGCCTGGTGACCTGGATCATCCGCAGCTACATGCTGGATATCCCCAAAGAGCTGGAGGACGCTGCCCGCACCGATGGGGCCAGTGATCTGACGATCCTGCGCGAGATCATCATCCCCGTCTGTCTGCCGGGCATCATCACCGCCGCGGTGATCGCCGCCATCTTTGCCATCAATGAGTTTCTGTTCACGCTGCTGATCGCCAGCACGTCGGACGCCTATACCATGTCGGTGGCGCTGGCGAACTTTACCGGCGGCTCTGACGGCATCATCTACAACGCAATCGCCCTTGTCTCGTTCATCGCCTTTGTGCCGATTTTGATCCTTGTGATCCTGATCCAGAAGCACCTGTCGCGTGGCCTGACGATGGGTGCCGTGAAAGGATAATACATGGCCTCTATCCATCTGAAAAATATCGCGAAGCGCTTTGGCGGCTTTGTCGGTGTGGAAAACATGACGCTGGAAATCGCCGACGAAGAGTTTCTGGTGCTGCTTGGCCCGTCCGGCTGTGGCAAGACCACGACCATGCGGATGATCGCCGGGCTGGAAACGCCGACCGACGGCCAGATCGTCATCGGCGGCGAGGTGGTGAACGAGATCGACGCGCGTGACCGCGATGTGGCGATGGTGTTTCAGGGCTATGCCCTGTACCCCAACATGTCGATCTACGAAAACATCCGCTTTCCCTTGCGGATGCGCGGAATTCCGGCGGCGGAACACGACGCGCGCATCCGCCGCGCCGCCGACATGGTGGAACTGGGCGCCTTTCTGGACCGCA
>JAYSPY010000018.1:0-2019 GCA_043721855.1 Pseudorhodobacter sp. | reverse complement strand
CAAAACCGCGCTTTGGCGGAAATTGCGCTGGACCTGGAATCGCCCCTGCGGATGAACCGGCTTTTGCAGGGCGATGTGGGGTCGGGCAAGACGCTGGTGGCATTCCTTGCGCTGTTGATCGCGGTGGAGGCGGGCGGGCAGGGTGTGATGATGGCCCCGACCGAGATTCTGGCGCGTCAGCATCTTGAGGGGTTGCAGCCGTTGGCGGCCCTTGCGGGCGTGCGGCTGGAGATGCTTTCGGGGCGTGACAAGGGCGGCGAACGGTTGGGCAAGCTGGCTGACCTCGCCGCTGGCGCGATTGACATTCTGGTGGGCACCCATGCAGTTTTTCAAAAGGATGTTTATTTTCATGACCTTAGGCTGGCGGTGGTGGATGAACAGCACCGCTTTGGTGTCGCGCAACGGATGGAGTTGGGGTCAAAAGGGCAGACGGCGGATGTGCTGGTGATGACGGCCACGCCGATCCCGCGTAGTCTGGCGTTGGCAAGTTACGGCGATATGGATGTTTCGGTGCTGGATGAAAAGCCTGCCGGCAGGAAGCCTATCAAGACCGCCATGATCTCGGATGCGCGACTGGATGAGGTGGTGGGCCATCTGGCCAAGGCGGTGGCCGAGGGGCGGCAGGCCTACTGGGTTTGTCCACTGGTCGAGGATTCAGAAGTGCTGGATTACGCCAGTGCCGAGGCGCGCTTTGCGGCGTTGCGGGCGGTGTTGGGCGATGTGGTGGGGCTGGTGCATGGCCAGATGCCACCAGCCGAAAAGGATGTCGCGATGGCGCGGTTTGTGGCAGGGCAGACCCAGGTGCTGGTTGCGACCACGGTGATTGAGGTGGGGGTGAACGTGCCCAATGCCTCTATCATGGTGATTGAACGGGCAGAGATTTTTGGGCTGGCACAGTTGCACCAGTTGCGGGGAAGGGTTGGACGGGGGTCGGCGGATTCGACCTGTCTCTTGGTCTATCAGGCGCCGCTTGGGACCTCGGGCGAACGGCGGTTGAAGGTGATCCGCGATACCGAAGACGGCTTTCGCATCTCGGAGGAGGATATGGCGATGCGGGGGGCGGGGGATCTGATCGGCACTGCACAGTCGGGATTGCCCCGGTTCCGGATGGCCGATCTGGAGCGGCAGGCGGGGTTGATGGCCGTGGCGCAGACAGATGCGCGCCGGCTACTGGCGGATGATCCGGCGTTGGACAGCCCGCGTGGCAAGGCGGCCCGTGTGCTGCTGTGGCTGCTGGATCAGGACAGGGCGATCAAGCTGTTAACCGTTGGATGATGGTTTGTTCTCAAGTGTTCTCAAAAAGTTCTTTACGAATGGTTAATATTGTGAGAACAATATAGCAACACAAACGGAGGTGCCGATGTTCTCTCAACTTCTTCGCCAGATGTCTGCCAAAGTGTCGGGCCATTTGTCTGGGACAGTATCTGGCAAGTTTTCCGATCTTGAGGATGCCTTTGGTGTCGCCGCCTTGTTCCTGCTTTTGTTTCTTGGCCTGACGCTGTCAGGCGCTGCGTAATCTGCCCGCGTTTCATGCCGGCGGCGCTGCCCCAAGCGCCCGACTGCTCTGCCCGCATGACTTAAACGCCACTTGCCGCCGCCAACCTTTTGGTTGTGCGGCGGTTTTTTTATTTTGGGTGCATTTTCAAATGCCTTAGAAGGCACCGCTGGTCTGACAGGACGCAGGTGCGGAACACCAGGGGCGCTGCCCTGGTCCCCGGAATATTTCGGCCAGAATGAAAGGGATCAAGCTTGCGCCTGACCTGTTGTTTCAGCGGCGGCGACCGCCTCGCAGGTGGCATCAAGGGCCAGAAGAATCGAGGCGTGGCGGTTTTTGTAGTCACGGGCCGGGATCAACACCTCATACCCTGCGAAGGGGGCTGCGGGGACGGGTCCTGCGTCTTTCAACATGGCGGCAAGGGCTGTGCGGGCGGCGTGAAGTTCGGTCAGGGTGCGGCCTATCACCACCTCTCCGAGTACGGCGGCGGCGGCTTGACCCAAAGCGCAGGCCCGGACCTCTTG
>JAYSPY010000017.1:0-27850 GCA_043721855.1 Pseudorhodobacter sp. | reverse complement strand
GCCTCCCATGACCCTATCAACGCTTTCCCGCCCCACTTTGTCCCGCCCCACCTTGTCCCGTCGCAGCCTGTTTGGCGCGATCGCCGGGGCCAGCGCCCTTGCCGCCATCGGTGTCCCGCGCATCACGCTTGCCCAATCCGCCGCCACCCCAACCGGCCCGCGCCCCATCATGTATGACCGCGCCGTTGGCGATATTACTTTCACCACCCTGCTGGATGGTTATTTAGGCCTCGGCCAAGACCTTCTGACCAACGCCGACCCCGCGGTTGTGGCCGCCAGCCTTACCGCAGCCTACCTCGATCCCGCCGCCGCCATTCCCGTGCCCGTCAGCACCCACCTGATCCGGTCCGGCACTGATATAACCCTGATCGACGCTGGTGCAGGGGGTGCATTCGGCCCTACCGCTGGCCGTCATCTTGCGGCACTCGCGGCCGCAGGTGTCACCCCTGATGCCGTCACACGCATCGTGCTGACCCACATGCACCCCGATCATATCGGCGGGCTTGTCACCGATGCGGGCGCTGTATTTGCGAACGCCACCCTGCACGTATCGGCAACCGACCTCACGCTCTGGACACATGCCGGCATCGCAGCCTCCGTGCCAGATATGGCAAAGCCGTTCTTCGCCCTCGCCGCAAGCGTCGCCACCGCCTACGGCGCGCGTGTCATGCCGTTTGACGGCGACGCCGACCTTGGCGGCGGGCTGACCGCTATTGCCATGCCCGGCCACACGCCCGGTCATACCGGGTATCGCTTGTCGTCAGGCACTGACCAGCTGATCATTTTCGGGGATACTGCTGCCTTCGCCAGCCTGCAATTCAGCCATCCTGACATTGGCATTTCGTTCGATGCCGATGGTGCCGTCGCTTCTGCCACCCGCAAATCCGTGCTCGCCATGCTGGCCGCCGATAAAATTGCGGTTGCGGGCTCGCACCTGCCCTTCCCCGGTGTGGGCCATGTCGAGGTGAAGGGCGATGCCTTCGCTTGGGTGCCAGAAGAATACAAATACCTCTGATACTGACGAAAAACGGGGCCGCTCTCGCGGCCCCGTTTTTCTATGGTCCGAACGGAACAGTTTTTTGGGTAAAATGCTGAAAAGACAGGAAGTGCCAAGCAAATATCTCTGATAAAATGCCCGGTTCATAGCACGGCAACCTCAGCCTCACCCCCGCCCCCGGTAGGGCGCCACGCCCTGATCAGGCAACCACACGCCATCTGGCGCGGGGCCTGTCTGCCAAAACACATCAATCGGAATGCCGCCACGCGGATACCAATAGGCCCCGATCCGGAGCCAGACCGGGTCCAGCAGTGCCACCAGCTTTTTGCCGATATCCAAGGTGCAGTCTTCGTGAAACGCGCCATGATTGCGAAAGGAATGCAGGTATAGCTTCAACGATTTGCTTTCCACCAGCCAGTCGCGCGGCACATAATCAATCACGATATGCGCAAAGTCCGGCTGCCCCGTCATCGGGCAGATCGAGGTAAACTCAGGCGCCGTAAAGCGCACGCAGTAAAGCGTTCCCGCATGGCCAGCAGGCACTTTTTCCAAAATTGCCTGCTCCGGGCTGTCTGGCAGTGCGCTCGTCGCCCCCAGCTGCGTCAGGCCGGAAATATCTGTCTTTACCATGACCGTTCCCCCAAATGAACATCGGCGGCACCGCAGCACCGCCGATTTTTACCACCGACACCCCGCGCGACGAGGCGCAGCTTACCATGAAGCCTTGCTCAAACCGCCTTTTTCAGCGCCTCGATCAAATCGGTCTTCTCCCACGAAAAGCCGCCATCCGCCTCCGGTGCCCGCCCGAAATGCCCGTAAGCAGAGGTGCGCGCATAAATCGGGCGGTTCAGCTGCAAATGCTCCCTTATCCCGCGTGGCGTCAGGTCCATGCAGGTGGCAACGGCCTTTTCAATCTGCGCTGCATCCACCGTGCCTGTGCCATGGGTATCGACGTAAATCGACAACGGCTTTGCCACCCCAATGGCATAGCTTACCTGCAAGGTGCAGCGCTCCGCCAAACCAGCTGCCACCACATTCTTCGCCAGATACCGCGCCGCATAGGCAGCAGACCTGTCAACCTTGGTTGGGTCTTTGCCCGAGAACGCGCCGCCACCGTGTGGTGCCGCCCCACCATAAGTATCCACAATGATCTTGCGCCCGGTCAGGCCCGCATCGCCATCCGGCCCGCCGATCACGAACGTCCCTGTCGGGTTCACATGCCATTCGGTCTTTTTCGTCACCCAACCCTCGGGCAACACCTCCAGAATATACGGCTCCACGATGGCACGAATATCTTTCGACTTTTGCTTTTTGTCCGAATGCTGGGTCGACAGCACAATGGATGTCACCTCAACCGGCTTGCCATCCTCGTAGCGCAGCGTGATCTGGCTTTTCGCATCTGGCCGCAACGTAGGCTCGGCCCCTGATTTTCGGGCGTCTGTCAGACGCCGCAAAATCGCATGGGCATAGTGGATGGGCGCGGGCATATACTCCGGCGTCTCCAGCGTGGCATAACCAAACATGATGCCTTGATCGCCCGCACCGTCGCGGTCCACGCCCTGCGCGATATGTGCCGATTGGCCGTGCAAGTAGTTGTGAACCTTCAGGGTTTCCCAATGAAACTTTTTCTGCTCATAGCCGATGTCACGCACACAGTCGCGCACGATGCCGTCAATCCGGGCCATCATTGCGCGGGTGGCGTCCTTGGTGGAAAGACCAACCTCGCCGCCCACAACCACCCGGTTTGTGGTGGCGAATGTTTCGCATGCCACCCGCGCATTGGGGTCTGCGGTCAGAAACGCATCCAGCACCGCATCGGAAATCCGATCACAGACTTTGTCAGGATGCCCCTCCGAGACGGACTCAGAGGTGAAAACATAAGATTTTCTTGTCATTGGGACGTGCTCCGTTGGGTTACGCCGTCACGCCAGGAAGCCGTTGTGACAGATCTATGCTGGGCCAGTATGCCCGCCCACGCCAAAGGTCAAGCAACCCCCACGCGCCGCCATGCCAGCAGCCAAAGGCTGAGTCCCGCCAGCAACACCAACAGCGGCACCTCACCCCAGCGCGCATAGGGCGTTTCAGCCATCGCCCCCGGCAACCCGGTATCCAGATACGCCGCAACCCCGCGCGGCAGGTCTGCCACAATGCGCCCCCGCGCGTCGACCACTGCCGAGATCCCGGTATTCGCCACCCGCACCAAGGGCAGGCCCTGTTCAATCGCGCGAAACCGCGCCTGCGCCAGATGTTGGTAGGGCCCGGTCAGCGTGCCGAACCACGCGTCATTCGTGATCTGCAAAATCCAGTCCGGGCGTTCTGGAAGGCCCCGCAAATCCTGCGGAAACACCGCCTCATAGCAGATCAGCGGCACAAACTTGCCCAACCTGTCACCCAAATCAATCACCTTACCGCCCGTTCCCGCCGCATAGCCATTGCCCTGCCGCGCAGCCAACGCCTTGATCCCGAACCAATCATATAAGCTATCGCCAAACGGCATATATTCGCCAAACGGCACCAGATGATACTTGTCATACAGCGCCTCTATCTGGCCGCCGTCCCCGATCACCGCCAGTGAATTCCACGCCTGCAACCCGTCATAACGCTGGATCCCCGCCACCACAGGCACGCCGCCCGCTGCCGCCGCCATCGCTTGCCCGACCGACGAATCATTCTCCAGCAAATACGGCACCGCCGTTTCCGGCCAGATCACCACATCGGGGCGCGGCAAAACGGCGCTGAACGCCAATTGCCGGTCAAACAGCATGCCCGCTACGTCCGGGTTCCACTTCACCTTCTGATCCGCATTTGGCTGCACCAACCGCAAGGTCACGCCCCGTGCGGCAGGTTCGGGTTCTGCCAGCCGCACCATGCCAAACGCCAGCCCCGCTGCCAGCAACATACTGCCCGCTGCCAACCCGCGCCACGCAAACGCCACCGGCAACGCCACTGCCAGCACCGTCAGCAGCGTCAACCCCGACGGCCCCACCAGTGCCGCTACCTGCGCCAATGGCGTGTCAATCCACACATGCCCGATCAACGCCCATGGAAACCCGGTCAGCACGTAGCCGCGCGTCAATTCGGCCACCGCCAGCCCCACGCCAAACGCCAGAACCCGCTGCGCCCGCCCGCGCATCTGCCCCGCCACAAAACCCGCCGCCGCCCAAAACAGCGCAAATCCGAACGACGCGAACACAATCGCAAACGGCGCCATCCAGCCATACCGCGCCGCATCAATCAAAAACGGCTGCACTATCCAGGATAGCGCCAGCGCGAAATACCCCGCCCCGCCAAACAACGCCGTCCATGCAGCCGACACGGACAGCGCGACCAAATGCAAAAGCGCCGCCAACCCCAGCACAGTCAGCCCCCAAAAGCCCCAAGGTGCCTGCCCCGTGGCCATGACCGCGCCCAGCCCAAAAGCCAGCCCAGCATCAGACCACCCCGCACCAGACCAACTTGGCCAGCCAAACCGCGCCCGCATCAATTAGACCGCATCAGCAAAACCGCATATCAGATATCAGCCGTCGCACTGTCATCCGCCCGCATTGGCCCCGGCAGCCGCACGCGCAGGCGTTTGATCCGGCGCGGATCAGCGTCCAGCACCTCAAACGTGGCCCCACTTTCATGGGCCACAACCGCACCCCGCGCGGGCACCGATCCGTTGCGCAGGAATACCAGCCCGCCGATGGTGTCGATGTCTTCGTCGTCATCATCCATGCGCAAGCGCACGCCTATTGCCGCCTCAAACTCGTCCAGCGGTGCTGTGCCTTGTACCAGATAAACCCCAGGTGCCTCCAGCTTCCACAAGGCGGCTTCGGCCTCGTCATGTTCATCGTCAATCTCGCCGATCACCGTCTCGATCAGGTCTTCGATGGTCACCAGCCCGTCCACACCGCCGTATTCATCAATCACCAAGGCCAAATGCACCCGGTCGCGCTGCATTTTTTGCAGCAATACCCCAATTGGCATTGACGGCGGCGCGTACAAAACCGGCCGCAGCAACGCGGTCAGATCAAACTGAACCTTCGCCCCAAACCCCTGTTGCAGCGCAAAATCCTTCAGCAGCACCAAGCCCTGTGGATGATCCATGTCGCCCTTATACACCGGAAGGCGCGAAAAGCCGTGTTTGCGGAACATTTCCACCAATTCATCGCGGCCAATGTCCAACGGCACCGCCGCAATACCCGCCTTCGGGATCGCCACATCATCCACCCGCAATTTGCGCAGATTGCCGATCCCCGGCAGCGTCATGGGCGCGGGCTGGGTATCCCCAACCACCGCGGCCTCCTCTGACGTGTCTTGCTCTGGCGGACTGAACGCATCCAGTATCCGGCCGAAAAATCCCCGCTGGGGCGGCTCTTCACCCTCATCAGCCGTCACACCCGGTGCAACCCCTGATCCGTCACTGCTACTGCCCATCTGTCCTTTTCCCAAAACCCAAGCTTACACGAAATAGGGATCATCCACCCCAAGGCTGGCAAGTATCCGCGCCTCAAGACCTTCCATCAACGCGGCGTCGGCGTCGTCTATATGATCATACCCTAGCAAATGCAAAATTCCATGAACCACCAGATGCGTCACATGGTCGGGCATTGCCTTGCCCTGTTCCACAGCCTCGCGCGCGCAGGTATCATAGGAAATGGCAATATCGCCCAGCTCCTCGGGGTCATCCGCATCGCCCGCCTTGGGCAATTCAGGCACCAGCCCCGGCCCATCGGCGCTGCGGTTCCATGCGGGAAAACTTAGCACATTGGTCGGCTTGCCCAGCTTTCGAAACGCGCCATTCAATTCGGCAATCCGCGCATCATCGCAGCCCATCACGCACAGGCTTAACCCCTGCACAGGCAGGCCGAGTGCCGCCATCACCGCAGCCCCCGCCCTATCCGCAATCGCCGGAAGATCTACCCCCGCCCAGCGCGCATCTTCAATGACTGTGTCAACCAACGGCTCCATCGTCGGCCTCATACGCCTCGATGATCCGGCCCACAAGCGGATGGCGCACCACATCCTTGGCGGTGAAGTAGTTGAACGACGCGCCTTTGACGTTTTTCAATATCCGTTCGGCGTCTTGCAACCCACTTGGCGTGCCGCGCGGCAAATCGACCTGAGTCCGGTCGCCTGTAATCACCATCCGGCTGCCCTCGCCCAGCCGGGTCAGGAACATCTTCATCTGCATCGTCGTCGCATTCTGCGCCTCGTCCAGCACAACAAACGCATTTGAAAGCGTCCGCCCGCGCATGAACGCCAGCGGAGCAATCTCGATCCGTTTTTCCTCCAGCAACTTTTGCACCTGCTTTTGCGGCAAGAAGTCGTTCAAAGCGTCATACAAGGGCTGCATATAGGGGTCGATCTTTTCGCGCATATCGCCGGGCAAAAACCCCAACCGCTCGCCCGCTTCCACCGCTGGCCGCGACAGGATCATCTTCTCCACCATGCCCGACAGGAACATCGTCACACCCACGGCAACCGCCAGATAGGTCTTGCCCGTGCCCGCAGGCCCGATGCCAAAGCCCAACTCATGCGCAAACAAATTCGCGACATAGGCTTTCTGCGCCTCGGTCCGGGGTTCAATCGCCTTTTTGCGGGTGCGCAGTTCAACGCGGCCACCGCCCGAAAACATCTCGATCTGGCTTTCCCCGTCGCGCGGGCTGTCACCCATAGGCCGCCCCATCCGCATCGCGCCGTCAATATCGCCCGCGCCAATGCCACGCCCGGCTTCCAGCCGCGCATAAAGGCCGCGCAACACCGATGCCGCCTGCTCGCGCGCCGCTTTGTCCCCGATCACCGCCAACCTGTTGCCGCGCCGCAGAATGTGAACGCCCATCTGGTGTTCGATCTGCGCCATGTTGCGGTCAAATTCACCGCAAAGCTCGATCAGCAATCTGTTATCGGGGAATTCCAGCAGTGTTTCCACCACGTCGTCTGGCCGTGTCGGGGGGGTTAGCGCGCTGATGCCCAAAAGGTGTTCCTTTACGGTTGATCCCAGAGCGTGATCAGGAAAAGTGGATACCGGTTTTCCTTAGCAATCACGCGACCACTTCTAGCCCTTTGAATGTGCGTCTGATACCGGCTTTCGGCAAGCCCCATCTGGGGCAATTGCCGGATTTATCCGTAAGATGCCTATAATTTCATCAAACCGTCATGGCAGACGGTGGTCCCCCGGTTCAGTTGCTCCGACGTGGCCTTGGCACATAGTCGCGGAAATCGTTGTCTTTCGACTCGATCCGCCCCAGCACGGTTCCCGGCGGATACTTGCTGTCGCACACGGTCTTTCCGGTTTCCGGGTTCACCCGTGGCGTAGAATAGCCTTCAAGCCCATCGTCCCTGATCCAGTTCTGGCATCCGTCACCGTCATAGACGATGGCAAAGCCACCTTCGGGTAAAGACCCGGTATCGGCCGCCGTGTCGTAGGGCCGCGCGATTACCGTATCGGGACCGGGCCGATACGGCACAAATTCGCAGGCTGACGTCAGCCCTGCCAACGCCCCCAAAACCACGATTGCCCGCACCATGACCGCCCTCATCTGTAACATACCAATTCGACACGCCGATTTGCCGCTGATCCCTTGGCGGCTTTGGGATACCGCGCGCCACCGCCCACAGCCTCGGTCACTTGCACACCGGCAGATCGCGCCACATCGGCCACTGCATCTGCTTGCGCCTGGGTCAGCCGCTCTGTCGCGGCTTTTCCTCCGGCACCGTCACCATGGGCAAAAATCGCATAGGCTTGGGCCGCTTGTTCGTCAAAGAACGCCCGCAGCTGCGCTTCGCCGCCTTTCGTCAGTGTCGCACCACCCGCGCCAAACAACTCATCGCTGCTTTGCGCAAGGCAGGCATGGCGTTGCAGGCAAACAGCCCGCCCGGTTTCGGGGTTTCGGCGCGGCACCATATAGCCCTCAAAGCCGCCATCCGCGTACCAGTGCATGCAGCCGTCGCCGTCCACCCACAGGCCCCAGTCCACCTTGCCGGTTTGCTGATCACCGGTTTGCGCCATCGCGGGCTGGGCCGCCATCAGTCCCAACCCAAAACAAAGACCAAAAATGCCCTGTTGCACTGCCCTGCCGAATTTACGCACGATAAAACCGCCCCCGACCGCCCCACGCTGCAAGCACTGATGCGCGAAACCGCTCCTGTAAAGCAAAATCTAGGCGCGCGTCACACGGCCACATCGCCAAGTTGAAAAGCGTGCCTATTCAGCCCGCAATCCGCGCACCCGCCAATGAATTGGCCGATGCTGCGGTGATCCGCACCCGCACCAGATCGCCGGGACGGCCAGCCGCATCCTGCACATGCACCATATGCAAATGATCCGACTTGCCCATCATCTGCCCCGGCATCCGACCGGGCTTTTCGTACAAAACCGCAACCTCGCGCCCCACCATCGCCGCCTGCACGGCGCGCTGCTGCGCCGTCAACAACGCCTGCATCTCTGCCAGACGCGCATCCGCCACCGCCACATCAACCGGCACCTTTTCCGCCGCAGGTGTGCCGGGCCGCGCTGAATACTTGAACGAATAGGCCATCCCGAA
The DNA here is from genome assembly GCA_043721855.1 of Pseudorhodobacter sp. Lineage (GTDB taxonomy): Bacteria > Pseudomonadota > Alphaproteobacteria > Rhodobacterales > Rhodobacteraceae > JACMNW01. The sequence goes on along the minus strand of JAYSPY010000017.1, from coordinate 19,324 downwards.
CCCAACCTTGCGGATCAGATCCATGGTCGCCTCAAAATCCGCATCCGTCTCTCCCGGAAACCCCGCGATGAAATCCGAACTGATCAGGATATCGGGCCGCGCCGCCCTGACCCGGTCAATCACGCGTAAATACTCCGCCACCGTATGCTTGCGGTTCATTGCGCGCAAAACCCGGTCACTGCCCGATTGCACCGGCAAATGCAGATAGGGCATCAACTGCGGCAAATCACCATGCGCCGCGATCAGATCCTCTTCCATGTCATTGGGGTGACTGGTGGTATAGCGGATGCGCGCCAACCCCTCGATCTGCGCCAGCGCCCGGACCAGTCGCGCCAGCCCCCAATCGCCGCCAGAACCGCTGCCGTGATATGCATTCACATTCTGCCCCAGCAGGGTAATGTCCCGCACGCCGCGCGCCACCAACGCCCGCGCCTCGTCGAGTATCCGCACCACCGGGCGGCTGACCTCCACCCCCCGCGTGTAAGGCACCACGCAAAACGCACAAAACTTGTCGCAGCCTTCCTGCACCGTCAAAAACGCCGTCGGCCCGCGCGCAACCTTGCGCTCCGGTAAATGGTCAAACTTATCCTCTGCCGGAAAATCCGTATCCACAACCGGGCCGTCAGACCGCAGCATTTCCGGCAACCGGTGATAGCTTTGCGGCCCCACCACCAGATCAACCACGTCCGGCATCCGCCGCAAAATCTCTGCGCCCTCGGCCTGTGCGACGCAGCCCGCCACGCCAATTTTCAACCCCGGCTTGGCCCGCTTCAAAGCCCTGAGCCGCCCCAGATCCGAATACAGCTTTTCCGACGCCTTTTCCCGAATATGGCAGGTGTTGATCAACACCATATCGGCACTGTCCGCGCTGTCCGTCGCCACATAGCCCTGCCCGCCCAGCGTTTCCGCCATGCGTTCACTGTCATAGACATTCATCTGACAGCCATAGGTTTTGATGAACAGCTTTTTCGCGTCGGCCATGATGCACCTTTGGTAAGTCCAGCCTTCTACAAACCTTTCGCCCAATTCGCAATCACGCGCCAATCCGTTTGACGTTTCACCCAGCTTAGGTGAGTCTGCCCAAAACCAACGCAAAGGCCCAAGGCTTGCTCTACCCCGATCTCACCGCATTCCTGAACACTGCAAAACTGGTCCTCTCGAAAGGCCCCATAGCCATCATCATGGCCGAAGACGCCACGGAAGTTGATACCACCATCCGCCATCACCTCGTCGCGGGCTTCAGATCCATCCTGTTGCTAGCCCCGGATGAAATTCTGCTTAACGCAGACCTCACCGCCCAAATTCACCGCATCACCCACAAAGTACATGCCGAGGGCGCATTGCCTGATGCAATCAACCGCCTGATAGATGCCGCCGCGGGCCAATGGCTTTATTACTGCTACAACACCGAATACCTGTTCTTTCCGTTCTGCGAAACGCGCCGCATCGGCGAAATGCTGGCTTTCCACACCGAAGAACGCCGCGATGCGGTTCTGTCTTATGTCGTGGACCTTTACGCAGGCGACCTGACCGCCAACCCCGATGCGGTTAACCTTGAAACCGCCCAGCTGGATCGTTCCGGCTATTACGCCCTTGCCCGCACCGACGCCAAACCGCCCCATGCCGCAAAGGATCGCCAGTTTGATTTCTTTGGCGGCCTGCGCTGGCGGTTTGAAGAACACGTGCCCTACACCCGCCGCAAGATAGACCGCATCGCCCTGTTTCGCGCCAAACCCGGCCTGCGGCTGCGAACCGATTTCACCTTGTCAGACGAGGAAATGAACACCTATGCCTGTCCGTGGCACAATAACATAACCACCGCCATCTGTTCGTTCCGCACCGCCAAGGCGCTGCGTGCGAACCCCGGATCACGCTTTGCCATCAACGCCTTTCACTGGCAAAATTCGACCCGGTTTCAGTGGCAATCACAACAACTGATGGATTTGGGTCTGATGGAACCGGGACAGTGGTTTTAAGACGGGTTTTTGTTACGCGTGCGTTTCAACACCCTCAAGCCCGCAGCGCTGTTACCTGCGCACGCGGCGAAACCAATGCCTGCGATACCATGTCGCCCTCCTCATAGCACCACACATTGAACCCGGTCAGCACATGCTGCCCAAAGGAATGGATCAACGGCACATCCGCCGCATCGCGCCCATGCGCCACCTTGATGCGGCCAATACGGGGCTTGTTATTTCGCGGATCAAACGTCATCCAGCGCCCGCCGACAAACACCTCGATCCAAGCCGAAAAATCCATGGGCGGCTTATACGGCACGCCGATATCGCCCAGATAGCCGTTCACATAACGCGCCGGAATGTTCATGCAGCGGATCAGGGCGATCGCCAGATGTGCAAAATCCCGGCAAACCCCAGTGGCCCCCATCCATGCGCCATAAGCGGTGCGGGTTACATCCGCCTTCATGTAATCAAATTTGACGTGGCCATGCGCAAAATCACAAATCGCCTGCACCCGCGCCCAACCGGGCTGCAGCTTGCCAAACATGTCCCACGCCATCTGCGATAACAAATCCGTTTCGCAATAGCGGCTGCCCAACAGATAAATCAACGTATCATCCGGCAAATCCCGGATAGCCGTTTCCTGCGCGGCCAGATCCACCGGGTCATGCAACCCGCTGTCAGCGATCACCCCGTCGTTGCGGATGCGAAACTCGCCCGCCGGGGCGACAAACCGCAGGCAGGTATTGCCAAACAAATCCCGGTACACCGACGTTGGCACACGCGGAAATGTCTCTACCGGCGCTGCGGCCCGCATATCTGCCGTGCGCTCGTCGCGCAGCGCAAGCAAACAGATCATCGGCGTGTCTTGCGCCGATTGCAGCGTGAAATCGTATCCATAATGGATCAGCATATCCAAGCGACCTTTCATCTGCGCCTGAAAACAGCGCCACCCCGGTTCAGTCTTTCATCTTAGACATGGCAAAAGGAAACGCCACCGCGACACGCGGGTTCCACGCTGCACTTGAATATTCACCGCAGTTAAATATGCGCCGCGCTTAAATATTCAGCACGAAACAAGATCATTGATCGACCTTCACCCGCTGCCAAGACGCGCCCCTGCGGCGCTTCACAAAACCGTGATCGAAAACCTCGCCCTGAAACTTACCCGGATTTCGCCCCGTTCTCTCATCTGACGGCACGCAAACACGCCTGCCGACCAATGGGAGAACCGCTATGAAATCCACATCTTTTGCCGTCGTGCTTGCCATGCTTGCTGCCCCCGCGTTTGCTGCAAACCCGGAAGTAGGCGGCGCGCCAATGTTTGAGACCAAGAACATCATTGAAAACGCTGTCAATTCAAAAGATCACACCACATTGGTTGCCGCTGTCAAAGCCGCTGGCCTTGTTGACGCGCTGATGGGGCCCGGCCCGTTCACCGTTTTCGCCCCGGTAAACGCAGCATTTGACGCGCTGCCTGCTGGCACCGTTGATACCCTGCTTAAGCCAGAAAACAAAGCCATGCTGACCAAGATCCTGACCGCGCATGTTGTAGCCGGTGATTTCACCGCGGCTGATATTGCGGCCAAGGCAAAAGCGTCGAAGGATGGCTATTTCAACATGGTCACTTTGTCGGGCGACGCTTTGTCGGCCAAAGTCAAGAACGGCAAGGTCTATGTGTTTGACGAGTCCGGCAACGCAAGCCTGATCACCATCGCCGATGTCGATCAATCGAACGGCGTGATCCACGTGATCAACAAAGTGTTGTTGCCCAAGTAATAAGTAAACCTCGAGCAGAGGGTTAGGGGTGGCCTCGTGCCGCCCCTATTCATTTTGCAAAGCAAAAACCAACCTCGCCCAATGAAACCAGCTATTCTTTCGTACAAATATCTCCGGCCTCAAAAATTTCCATTCGAAAATTTTCCCCAAAGACTGTGTCAGGTTTTCAGATGCGCTTTAACCTGATCACCACGTCCACGCGCGAAATGACCGTCCCCGAAGGTGCATCCGGCACCCGTGCAATCACCAACTGATCCGACGGCGCATCTGTCAGCTCGGCGTTGTCTTCCCAAAAGAAATGCGGGTGATCATCCATGCGGGTATCGAAATAGCTTTTCGATCCGTCCACTACCACCTCTTGCATCAAGCCCGCCTCGCAAAACGCGCGCAGGGTGTTGTAGACCGTGGCAAGACTTACCTTTTCGTCGGATTGGCCCACCGCCCCATGCAGGCTTTCCGCCGTTACATGCCGGTTTTCGCCATCCCCCACCAGCAAACCCGCCAATACCATGCGTTGCCGCGTCGGGCGCAAACCGCCCCGCTCCAACCACATCGTGCTGCGCGCCGTCACTGTCATTCGATGGCCTTTTCTGCCTTGGACCCTTTGGATATAGCCCGCCTGCCCGCCCCGTTCAAATCCTTTTGTCAGGGCCGTCGTCAATCCCGCCTGCGGCAAAACCCCGCCCTGGCGGATGCCACGCAGCCCAGGTCAAAATCGCCGCACCAAATGCCGTCGGCCAAAACGGCAAAATCAATGCCGCATGTCGCAACACCGGCCCCTCAGCCGCCATCACACTCACGCCAGACAGCAGCAAACCGACGGGCATCATCCCCCATGCCAGCAGGCGGCATAGACTGTTGACGCGCCCCAGCATCGCATCTGGTATCGCCCGCTGCCGGTAGCTGACCGAAACGATGTTCCATGTCAGCCCGGTAAACCCGAACACCGCAAACACCGCCCCCAACACCCCATGTGGGCGCAGCGCCCAATGGCAACGAAGCGCAGATCGCCATCGCCGCGCCCGAAAATGCCAGACACCGCACCACGTCCATCGCCAGGATCACCTGCCGCCTATCCACCCGGTCGGTCACAATCCCTGCAGACAGCGCCAGCAAAAACCACGGGCTGCGCAACGCCACTGGCACCAGCGCAATCCACACCGCATCCCGCGTCAGCAACGAGGTCAGCCACCCCCAAGCCACCACTGCCACCCCGTCGGCAAGATTGGTCAACCCAGCGGCCGCCACAAATCGCTGATAGGCTGTCATCATGCACCCACCTGTCCCCCGTCGATGGGACGCTGCCTTGGCCAAATGGTCTGGCCCGCGCCCCCGCCGCCCACCCTTGCCACGCCTTCCGTGCAAATGATAAGGATCATGCGGGGAAAACAAGGATCGCAACCATGACGCTATATCCGACGCGCTTTGACAAAGACGACCTGCTCAAATGCGCGCGGGGCGAACTTTTTGGCCCCGGCAACGCCCAGCTTCCCGAACCGCCCATGTTGATGATGGACCGCATCACCGACATTTCCTCGGACGGTGGCCCGCACGGCCAAGGCCATGTGGTGGCTGAATTCGACATCCACCCCGACCTGTGGTTTTTTGCCTGCCACTTCCCCGGCAATCCCATCATGCCCGGCTGCTTGGGCCTTGACGGATTGTGGCAGCTTACCGGCTTTAACCTTGGCTGGCGCGGTTGGCAGGGGCGCGGCTACGCGCTTGGCGTGGGCGAGGTCAAACTCACCGGAATGGTGCGCCCCGACCGAAAACGCCTGACCTATTTCGTTGATTTCACCAAGGCCATCCAGACCCGCCGCCTGACCATGGGCGTCGCCGACGGCAGGCTAGAGGCGGACGGCGAAACCATATATCATGTCAAAGATATGAAAGTGGCCTTATCTGCAAACTAAGGTCGCCTTACTGGCACCAAAGGCGTTATCTGCAAACTGACGCCCCGCCTACCCAAGACACAGCTTCCGCAAGCTGCCACGATAACAGGAGAGTCCGCCCATGCGCCGCGTCGTCATCACCGGAATAGGTATCATCTCGCCCATCGGCAATTCCGCGGCCGAAGTTGAAGCCAGCCTTCGCGCCGGCAAATCTGGCATCATCTTTGCCGAAGATTACGCCGAACACGGCTTTAGGTCACAGGTCAAAGGCCAGCCGCAAATCGTGCTCGAAGACCATATCGACAAACGCGATATGCGCTTCATGGGGCCGGGGGCTGCCTATAACTTTCTGGCCATGGAACAAGCCATCGCTGATAGCGGGCTGGAGCCCACCGACGTGTCAAACGAACGCTCCGGCCTGATCATGGGCTCGGGTGGCCCGTCCACTTCGAACTTCTTCAAGGCGTTTGAAGCCGTCATCGAAAAGGGTGCGCCCAAAAAGATGGGCCCTTTCATGGTGACACGCTGCATGAGCAGCACAAACTCTGCCTGTCTTGCCACCCCGTTCAAGATCAAAGGCGTCAACTATTCCATCACCTCCGCCTGCTCCACTTCGGCACATTGCATCGGCAACGGCGTGGAACTGATCCAGCTTGGCAAACAGGACATCGTATTCGCTGGCGGCGGCGAAGAACTGGATTGGACGCTGTCTTGCCTGTTCGACGCCATGGGTGCCATGTCGTCAAAATACAACGATACGCCAAGCACCGCATCGCGCACCTACGACGCCACCCGTGACGGCTTTGTCATCGCAGGCGGCGGCGGCGTTGTCGTGCTGGAAGAGCTGTCCCACGCCCTTGCGCGCGGGGCCAAAATCTACGGCGAGGTGACCGGCTACGGTGCCACCTCTGATGGCTACGATATGGTCGCCCCCTCTGGTGAAGGCGGCGAGCGGTCGATGAAACTCGCCCTCTCGACACTGCCCGCAGGCCGCAAGGTTGATTACATCAACTCCCACGGCACCTCGACCGTGGTCGGTGATGTCACGGAAATAGAGGCGATCCGCCGCGTCTTTGGGCGGGGCACCACGCCGCCCGTTGCCTCCACAAAATCCCTGACCGGCCACTCCCTCGGGGCCACCGGCGTGCACGAGGCAATCTATTCGCTGATTATGATGAACAATGACTTCATCGCCGCCTCGGCCAACGTCACCACCCTTGATCCCGCCCTCGACCCATCCGAAATTGTCACACAACTGCGGGTGGGTGTTGACCTTGATAGCGTCATGTCGAATAGCTTTGGCTTTGGCGGAACAAATGCCACATTGTTGATGAGCAAGTATAAGACCTGACAAGAAAAACAAAGAGGGACCGCCTGAATGGCCGATCTGTTAAAGGGTAAGCGCGGCCTGATCATGGGCGTCGCGAATGAACGATCCATTGCCTGGGGCATAGCTTCTGCCATGGCGGCCGAAGGCGCGGAACTTGCGTTTTCCTACCAGGGCGATGCTTTTGGCAAACGGGTCGAACCGCTTGCCGCATCGCTTGGCTCCACCTTCATGGTGGATGTCGATGTGATGAACGCGAATTCGATGGATGCCTGTTTTGCATCCCTCAAGGCCCATTGGGGCACGGTAGATTTCGTGGTCCACGCCATCGCGTTTTCTGACAAGAATGAACTGACGGGCCGCTTCATCAACACGAGCCTTGCCAATTTCACCAACTCCCTCGCCATCTCCTGCTACAGCTTCATCGACGTGGCGCGCCGTGCCGCAGCCCTGATGCCAGACGGCGGCACATTGCTGACGCTCACCTATTCCGGCTCTAACCGTGTGACGCCCAATTACAATGTCATGGGTGTCGCCAAAGCCGCCCTCGAATCTTCGGTGCGCTACTTGGCCAATGACCTTGGGGCACAAGGCATCCGCGTCAACGCCGTCTCCCCCGGCCCGATGAAAACCCTGGCAGGCGCTGCCATCGGCGGTGCGCGCGCCACCTTCCGCCACACTGAGGCAAACGCACCCCTGCGCGCCAACGCCACCCTCGCGGCCATCGGCGGCACCGCCGTCTGGCTGGCGTCAGATTACGGCCTGTGCACCACGGGCGAAATTATCCATGTGGATGGCGGCTACCATGTGCTTGGCATGCCGCAGTCAGAAAACCTGTAAATTCCGCCCGTCTACCTCAGCCCGTCCACCTCAGCCCGTCCACATCCGCCAGTCCACCTCCACCAGTCCACCTCCGCCCGTCCACCTCCGCCCGTCCACCTCCGCCGGTCCACCCCAAACAATCGGTGCAAAGTCTGAAGCCCCCCTTTGGGCATTCGGCCGCTTTCACTTTGGCTAAAATATCCCGGGGGGTGACGCCGCAGGCGGCGGGGGCTGGCCCCCCCTTGTTGCCCTTGCGCTAAACACCCCGCGCGCAGGTCGGCCCGCAGATCAAGACAGCCCTGCACCCGCCAAATCATGGCGCCGCGTGACGCAACTGCGCTGCTGCAACGCCAAGCCACCGCTTCTGGCCATGCGCTTGCGCCGGTGGCGCTTTCAGCACCACGTTCCGGTTTGGCGGTCGGCTGTGTGATATTGTACCGCGCAACGCATGGCTTCTGGCGCGCATGTCGGGCGATTGTCTTTGCGGGTTCGGTCAGGATGCGGCCCTGATCAATGCGCGTGCCGGCGTTTCGCATCCCAGCCCCGGCCTGTAAAAAGCAGGCGGATGAAATTCGAAAAACGTGCGGAATCGATACCTTGAAAACCGCCCCAAACGCGCGACAAGCCACAGGTCAAGTGCGAAAAGCTGGAGCGGGCGGCGGGAATCGAACCCGCGTCTTTAGCTTGGAAGGCTAAGGTCTTACCATTACACAACGCCCGCATCCCTCCCCGTATACCGACCCCGCATCCCCTCCGCAACCCCGCCCCCTATACGATTCCCCTGCACCTGCCCCATTGACCCCACCCGGCCCAACAGGCATGAAACGCGAATGCAAATTTACAAGATCTTCCGCCGCGCTGAATGGGATGCCTATCGCTCTGCCGGTGAAACCGCTGGTGCCCGGGTAGATATCATCGACGGCTACATTCACTTTTCCACCGCCGCCACAGTCGCCGAAACCGCGGCCAGATATTTCGGCACCGAAAGTGATCTGGTGCTGGTTGCCTTCGATTCCGATACACTCGGTCCCGCCCTGAAATGGGAAGCTGCCCGCGGCGGCGTCTTGTTCCCGCATCTCTACCGCACCCTGCACCTGACCGAGGTTATCTGGGATAAATCCCTTCCCCTCGGTGCGACCGGCCACATCTTCCCCGAGGGTATGTGGTGAACCTTGTCGAAAGGGCCGCCCTTGCCCTGCTGCACCGCCTCGATCCCGAAAGCGCGCATGGGCTGTCACTGACGGCCCTGCGTCTCAATTTGCCCAACCTTCCCGGCCCGATTACATCGCCCCGTCTGGCGACAACCGTGGCAGGCCTGTCGCTGCCAAACCCCATTGGCCTTGCGGCCGGTTACGACAAAAACGCCGTCGCCCTTGCCCCGATGATGCGGTCGGGCTTTGGCTTTCTTGAGGTCGGCGCTGCCACCCCGCGCCCGCAGGATGGCAACCCCAAACCCCGCCTGTTCCGGCTGACTGAAGACCGCGCCGCCATCAACCGGTTCGGTTTCAACAACGAAGGCGCGCCCAGCATCTGCGCCCGCCTGGCCCTGCGACCAAAATCACGGGTTCCGGTCGGCCTGAACCTTGGGGCCAACAAAGACAGCACCGACCGTGCCGCCGATTTTGCCTCTGTTCTGGCCTGTTGCGGCCCGCATGTTGATTTTGCCACTGTCAACGTCTCCTCCCCCAACACCGAAAAACTGCGCGATCTGCAGGGCCGCGCTGCGCTCGCCAGTCTTCTGGCGGGGGTGATGGACGTCCAAGCCAGCCTTGCGCGCCCGATTCCGATTTTCTTGAAAATCGCCCCGGATCTGACCGATGATGATCTGGGCGAAATCACCGAAGTGGCCCTTGCCTCTGGCATTGCAGGCATCATTGCCACCAATACCACGCTGTGCCGCGACGGGTTGAAAAGCGCCGACAAAGTCCAAGCCGGCGGCCTGTCCGGCACACCACTGTTTGAACGCTCGACACGCGTTCTGGCAAAACTATCGCAGCTGACAGACGGCAAACTGCCCCTGATCGGCGTCGGCGGCATCGCGACGGCAGACCAAGCCTACCAGAAAATTCGCGCCGGCGCCTCGGCGGTGCAGCTTTACACCGCCATGGTTTACGAAGGCATTTCCGTCGCCGCAAAAGTGGCCCGCGGGCTGGATGCGGCGCTTGAAAAAGGCGGCTTCGCCACTGTCGCAGATGCCATTGGCACCGACCGCGCGCGTTGGCTTTAAACGCCGATTCCAGAACACCAATCCTGGAAGGCCCATCCTGGAAGGCCCATCCTAGAAAGCCCTGAACGTCATGGTGGTCAGGGTCCGCACAATGCCCGGAATATCAAACAGCCGCTCCGACAGATAATGCCCGACATCGGCATCGTCGGGGATATAGATTTTCGCGATCAGGTCATATTCGCCGCTGGTCGAAAACAGTTCTGACACCACTTCACGGTCATAAATCGCGGTCGCGACCTCGTAGGTTTTGCCGGGGGTGCAGCGGAATTGAACGAATACGCAGATCATGAAGCCTCCGTGGATTTTTGCCAGACTAACCGCGCCAACCCCACCGTGAAAGCCTTAAATCCGTGAAAGCCTTAAACGTCTGCCTCTGTCGCAAGGCTTAAAACTGCAGGTGTCACGCGCAAATCATCCACGCCCAGCGGCACCAAGGGCAGCCCCAACCTGTTGCGCACGACCCATTTCAGCTGCTTTTCCGCCCGCGTGATCGCCACATAGGCCAGCCGTTTCCACAGCGGCAACCCCGCCTCTGTCCGCCCCGCTTGCGCCGCTGCAAACAAATCGGGCGCGAAAACCTGCACGGTTTCCCACTGCGACCCTTGCGCCTTGTGTATGGTCACCGCCGCCCCGTGCAAAAACGCAGCCCCCATTTTGGCGGCTGATGGAATGAACGGCTCATCCTCGCCCGGCTTTTCGATCTTGATGATCGACGCGGCGGATACCTGCGGCTCTTCCGCGCCCACGACGTGCAGCCTGGCGAAGCCATCCTTGTTGCCCGGTCCCATATAGATCACCTGCGCGCCCTTGATCAGACCGCGCGCTTCCAGATCAATGCGCTTTTTGCGGTGTTTCAACGGCAACTCGATACCGTCGCAAATCAGGGGCTCGCCCGGCAGCAGTTCAAAATCCGGCGCCCCTTGGGCTGCCCGAAACGCCGTGATCAGCCTGATCCGCGTCGCATTGCGCCAGACCAACACCGGGGACCGCGCCATCAGATCGCTGTCCACCCGCTGCGCCACCTCAACCCGCGCGTCGCGCCGCGCCGCCGCTTCAACCATGCGTTCAAACTCTTCAAACCCCAAATCGGGGTCCGCCAGCGCATGTGCCAGATCAAGGATCGGGTTATCCTCTGCTTGCCGGTGGATACGCGACAGCACCAGTTTGCGCGCGCCGCCGAGTTTATCAAACACCATCTCGCCCGATTGGCCCACGGGTGCCAACTGCGCCGGATCGCCAAACAGGATCAGCGTCGGGAAAATTTCGCGCAGATCGTCAAACTGGCGCTGATCCAGCATCGAGGATTCGTCGACCAACCCGATATCAAGCGGCTCCTCGCGCCGCTTCCAGCCCTTGATGAAATCGCTGCCACGCAGTCCCGCCGCCGCCAGCGCACCGGGGATGGATGCGACATTGTCATAAAATGCGCGCGCGCGGTCCAGCGCCAGTTCGGTCAACCCTTCAACCGCCGGGCGCGGGCCGTTGCCTGCCAGCCATTCAGCGATTTTTTCATATTGCGGGTCATACATTGGGGTATACAGAATGCGGTGGATCGTGGTCGCTGGCACGCCGCGCAGCCGCAACACCGATGCCGCCTTGTTGGTGGGGGCCAGCACCGCCAGCGTTCGGCGGTCTTTGCGCCGCCGCCCTTCATAATCGCCCGAGATTATCTCGACGCCCGCCGCTTTCATCGCCTTGTAAAGACTGGCCAAAAGCATGGTCTTGCCAGACCCCGCCTTACCCACCACCGCCAGAACAGACGCCTTACCATCAGCCTGGGGCGTCAGTTCCGCGTTCAGCAGATCAACGCCCATGCCGCGCAACTGGTCTGAAACCCTATCCCAGGCTTCGGCCTGATCGTCGGAAAAAGTAAGCGCGGGTGGTAACATGACGCAGTCTTATTGCAGCCGCCCGGCAATGGCCAGACGTCACCCCATATCCGGCTCGGTATCACCATCCTCTGGCGCATTCGCTGCAATTTCGGACCGCGCCACGTCAAGAGTTTGCCGGGCCGACGCGGCAATGGCGGGCAAATTGTTCATCTCGGCATAGGTCTGCAGGTCGACCAGAACTTCTATAATCCAAGCATGCCGCATGTCATCTTCCCCTTGGGCGCGGGCGCCAGAGCACCTATCGCAATCAACCTAGGGAAGACAATATTCGGAAATTGGTCAATCAAAGGTTTACGCAGGAAACAAACCTACGCAAGTTTCCGCTGCATTTTAGACAGTTTTGCCGACCAGACTTTACCCGGCGCGGCTGGCCTCCAATGTATCTTCAAAGGTGCGCAATCCCGTGCGCGGGGCCTGCACCAACACCGCCATATTGCCGGGCTTGTGCTTGTTATGCCGCATCAGCATATGCGCCGCCGGAATTTCCGCCCATGGAAACACCTCTGACATGCAGGGGTCTAACCTGCGCTCCACCATCAGCTTGTTGGCGGCCGCCGCCTGCTTCAGATGCGCGAAATGGCTGCCTTGCAGGCGCTTTTGGTGCATCCACATATAACGCACGTCGAAGGTGCAATTAAACCCGCTGGTGCCCGCACAAATCACCACCATACCGCCCTTTTTGCACACCAGAGTTGACACCGGAAATGTCGCCTCGCCAGGGTGTTCAAACACCATATCGACGTTGACGCCCCCCCCTTGCGGAGTTCGGCCGGTGATATCCCAGATCGCCTTGCCAAACTTGCGCGCCTCTGCAAACCAAACCGCATATTCCGGGCTGCCCACCGTTGGCAACTGCCCCCAGCATTTGAAATCATTGCGGTTGATCACGCCTTTAGCGCCCAGACCCATCACAAATTCACGCTTGCTCTCATCACTGATCACGCCGATTGCATTGGCCCCTGCGGTGTTGATCAGCTGGATCGCATACGACCCAAGACCGCCCGATGCCCCCCAGACCAGCACATTCTGCCCGGGCTTCAGATCATGCGGCTCGTGCCCGAACAGCATCCGGTACGCGGTGGCCAGCGTCAGGGTATAGCACGCCGCTTCTTCCCAAGTCAGATGCTTTGGCCGCTGCATCAACTGCTGCGCCTGAACTTTGGTAAATTGCGCAAAACTGCCATCCGGCGTCTCATAGCCCCAAATCCGCTGACTGGTGGAAAACATCGGATCGCCGCCGTTGCAGTCCTCGTCATCGCCATCATCCTGATTGCAGTGGATCACCACCTCATCGCCAACCTTCCAGCGTTTGACCTTGTCGCCCACCGCCCAAACGATGCCAGACGCGTCCGACCCCGCAATGTGATAAGGCTGCTTGTGGCTGTCGAACGGGCTGATCGGCTGGCCAAGCGACGCCCAGACGCCATTGTAATTCACCCCCGCCGCCATCACCAGAACCAGCACTTCGTTGCTGTCGATGGCCCAGGTATTTACCACCTCAACCTGCATCGCAGTGTCCGGCTCGCCGTGGCGTTCGCGCCGAATGGCCCAAGCATACATTTGTTTCGGCACATGGCCGAGGGGGGGCATTTCGCCCAGCGCGTACAGGTCTTTTTTGGGCGCATCATAGGCAAATATTGCCGACTGCTTATCCAAAGCCATCAAAGCCTCCCTCATCAAAATCCCTGCCGCAGTGCAGAATCAACGCAGCTTTTCCCTTGATTATTGATCGTCGCGCAATATTGCAACATAAAGATAGTATTTTTCGTAATTTTGTGTCTGCCGCGTTGCAGCATTTACGCAACCTCGCGGGCTGCCAGAACCTGTCGCACCGGGGCCGCATAAAACTCCAGCATTGCCGCGGCTTTTGGCACACAAGCCAGCCCGGCCTCGGTCTCCAGCACCAACCCCCGCGCAAGCAGCGGGGCCAACCCTTCGCTCAGCGTCATGTCCAACCCCTGCGGCGGCAGCTTCAGCACGGCACCTACCGCCACCAACCCGGCCTGCAATGCCGTCAGCCGAAGGATCAGCGCGCCCCGGTCAACAGCCCCCTCCAACAGCGCCGCCGCCACCAAAGGCACTGGCAAGATCGGCACCGTCTTGGTGATTTCCGCCATCAACAGCGCCCCCAGCGCTTCCGGCGTGGCCGAATCCTGTGCCAGAAACCCGCGCAACGAAACAGGTGGTCCAAACCCCGCCGCCGCCGTGCCAAACCCCGAAAATCGCCCCCGCATCATCCGCCAAACCGTCCGCCACAAGAAGGCCATGATTGCCAGTGGCCGCGCCCGAAACCGCCGCGCGCCCGCCCCCTGCGCCTCTGTCAGCAAGCGGTCTTCCAACACCCGGTCATAAGCCAGCCCCACCGGAACAAAGATCACATCACGGTCCACCCTGGGATCAAACCCCGCATAAATATAGCTCAGCAAGCCCATCTTGGCCGCCCCAACCCGGCCATCCAAACTCAAGCCACCTTCGGGAAATATCGCCTGCGTGGTGCCCGCATCCGTCGCCATCTGCACATAGCGCGCCAGCACACGCCGATACAAAGTGTTGCGGCTGCCCCGCCGGATGAAATACGCCCCCATCGCCCGGATCATCGCAGACAGCGGCCAAACCCGCGCCCATTCCCCCACCGCATAAGAAATCGCCGACCGTTTCGCCACCAACCACGTCACGAGAACGTAATCCATGTTGCTGCGATGGTTCATCACGAAAATGACCGTGGCCTTCGGGTCAAAGCTGGCCAAAGCCACATCCACTTTACCAATCCGCACCCGGTAAAGCGCCCGGCTTAACCGCCGCGCGGCCCGAATGGCAAAGCCGAAATACAGCGTCGCCGAAAACCCCGGCACAATTTCGCGGGCATAGCGCCGCGCCTCTTCAAACGCGACCGACCCCGGCACGCCTGTCTCTGCCGCATGTTCCGACACCGCCTCCAACACCTGCCGGTCGTAGGTCAGCCGCACGATCATATCTTGCCTGCGCGCCAGCTTGAACGGCTCGATCGGCCTGTCCAGACGCTTGTTGATTCGCGCCACCGCCTGCTCTGCCCATTTGCGAAAGAACCAGCGCACCGATGGAAACAGAAAATGCGACGCAAAGGTCACGGCGGCAAATCCAAGCCCCAGAACCAGCAACCAAACCGGAATTTCAACCCGTTGAAACATCGCTTAAACCTACCCGATCACAGCCACACCGCAATCACCTTTCATTTTGGCCCAAATATTCCGGGGGACGCGCCAAAGGCGAGGCGGGGCAGCGCCCCAATTTGCTGCGATGCAGCGTTTGACATTGGTTGAAAATGTCGCCTATCTATCACCACGCGCAATAATCTTGCGAAACCGATTCAAGAGGCCTCAATGTCCCCCAAAGACGCACCCTGGCTGTTTCGCACCTATGCGGGCCATTCCACCGCCTCTGCCTCCAACGCGCTTTATCGTGGGAACCTTGCCAAGGGCCAAACCGGCCTGTCGGTCGCCTTCGATCTGCCCACCCAAACCGGCTATGACAGCGACCACGAACTGGCGCGCGGCGAGGTTGGCAAAGTCGGCGTCCCCATCTCGCACCTCGGCGATATGCGCGCGCTGTTCGCCGACATCCCGCTGACCCAGATGAACACCTCGATGACCATCAACGCCACTGCACCGTGGTTGCTGGCCCTTTACATCGCCGTGGCGGAAGAACAAGGCGCAGACATCAAAGCCCTGCAAGGCACCGTGCAAAACGATATCATCAAGGAATATCTGTCACGCGGCACCTATATCTGCCCGCCAAAACCCAGCCTTCGGATGATCACCGACATCGCCGCCTACACGCAAGAACACCTGCCGAAATGGAACCCGATGAACGTCTGTTCCTATCATTTGCAAGAGGCGGGGGCGACACCGGAACAGGAGCTTGCCTTCGCCCTCGCCACCGCCTGTGCCGTGCTGGATGACCTGAAAACCAAAGTCTCGCCAGCCGATTTCCCCAATATGGTTGGCCGTATTTCCTTCTTCGTGAACGCTGGCATCCGCTTTGTAACTGAGCTGTGCAAAATGCGCGCCTTCGTCGATCTTTGGGATGAACTGTGCGAACACCGCTACGGCATCACAGACCCAAAATACCGCCGTTTCCGCTATGGCGTTCAGGTCAATTCCCTTGGCCTCACCGAACAGCAACCCGAAAACAACGTCTACCGCATCCTGATCGAAATGCTGGCGGTGACGCTGTCGAAAAACGCCCGCGCCCGCGCCGTACAACTGCCTGCGTGGAACGAGGCGCTTGGCCTGCCCCGCCCATGGGATCAGCAATGGTCGCTCCGGATGCAACAAATCCTCGCGTATGAGACGGACCTTCTGGAATACGATGACCTGTTCGATGGCAATCCCGCGATTGACAGCAAAGTGTCCGCCCTGAAAGACGGCGCACGCCAAGAACTCGCCCAGATCGACGCCATGGGCGGGGCCGTCGCTGCCATCGAGTATATGAAATCCCGTCTGGTCGAGGCGAACGCCGACCGCATTTCACGCATTGAATCCAAAGAAACCACCGTCGTCGGCGTCAACCGCTGGGTGGAGACCACGCCCTCCCCCCTCACTGCGGGCGACGGCTCCGTCATGGCCGCAGACCCAAAGGCCGAGGCCGATCAGATCGCCCGCCTGACCCAATGGCGCAGCGCGCGCGACGCGGCAAAGGTCGGGTCCGCCCTCACCGCCCTGCGCCAGGCCTGCGCCACCAACACCAACATCATGCCCGCCTCCATAGCCTGCGCCCGCGCCGGGGCCACCACGGGCGAATGGGGGGCCACCATCCGCGCCGCGTTTGGCGAATACCGCGCACCCACGGGCGTATCGCGCAGCCCCTCAAACCGCACCGAAGGGCTGGAGCCGATCCGCGAAGCGGTACAAGCCGTATCCGCCAAACTCGGGCGGCCCCTTAAGTTCCTGATGGGCAAACCCGGCCTTGATGGCCATTCGAACGGTGCTGAACAAATCACCGCCCGCGCGCGGGATTGCGGCATGGATATCCATTACGATGGCATCCGCCTGACCCCGGCTGAAATCGTTGCCGCAGCCTTGGAAGAACAAGCCCATGTTGTCGGCCTGTCGATCCTGTCCGGCTCTCACCTGCCCCTGATCGCCGAAGTGATGATGGGTATGCGCCATGCAGGCCTGTCGCACATCCCCGTCATCGTCGGCGGCATCATTCCCGAAGACGACGCCACGGCCTTGCGCGCCTCCGGCGTGGCCGCCGTCTACACACCCAAGGATTTCGAGTTGAACAAGATCATGATGGATATCGTGGGGTTGGTTAATCCCGCCTCAACCGCGGCCTGAACTGCTGTCAGATTTCCTTTTCGCCCAAATACTCATCTTGCGGTCTGTCCCCTGCAACCGGCCCGCGGCACGCCGGACAGAAATTTTTCGTTCCAGAAATTTTCCTGCGCTGCGTAACGGCCGTTTTACCCCGGATCAAAACCGCTGTATCCATCGCATAACTCTTGCAAAAAGGCCCCACCATGACCTTCCACATCGGCGCAAAACCCGGCGACATTGCTGAAACCGTTCTGCTGCCCGGCGACCCCTATCGCGCAAGGTGGGCGGCGCAGACTTACCTCGAAAACCCGGTGCTGGTGAACGAGGTGCGCGGCATGCTGGGCTATACCGGCACATGGCGGGGCAACCGGGTGACCATCCACGGCTCGGGCATGGGGATGCCATCGCTGTCGATCTATGCCACGGAATTGATGAAAGATTACGGTGCGCAAACCCTGATCCGCATCGGTTCTGCGGGTGCGTTGCAGCATCACGTCAAGGTGCGTGATGTGGTCATCGCCCAAACCGCATCCACAAACGGCAGCCCGTCACGGTCCATATTTCGCGAGTTGAATTTCGCCCCCTGCGCCGATTTCGGCCTGTTATCAGCCGCGCACAAAGCCGCCCAAACCATCGGTGTGCCCGTGCATGTGGGCGGCATCTATTCGTCCGACACCTTCTACGACGAACGCCAGGACCTGTCCGACCAGTTGCAACGCCACGGCACCCTGTGCGTGGAAATGGAGGCGGCCGAACTTTACATCCTCGCCGCCCGCTACCAACGCCGCGCCTTGGCCGTGCTGACCATTTCAGACCATATTCTGACCGGTGAGGCCCTGCCCGCCGATCAGCGCGAACGCAGCTTTGGCGCAATGGTCGAGGTGGCCTTGCAGGCAGCGTTCGCCTGACACCGCTCTGCGCCGCCCCCTGCGGGCGCTTATCGCAAAAGCGAAGACGCCCGAAAAAGGGCGGATGAGCGGCGGGTTAAGTGCCGCTTGACCCATCCGATTCGCGCGCATTGATTGACGCCCCCAGATACAGGAGACAGTGATGCAACAACGCCAACTTGGCCACGGCGGCCCCATGGTATCAGCCATTGGTTTGGGCTGCCTCAGCTTTGGCGGGATTTTTGGCGATACCACCGACGAGGTCAGCCTGCGCTGCCTTGATGCCGCATGGGATGCCGGGATCACCTTCTATGACACTGCCAATATCTATGGCGCGGGCCGATCCGAAACCGTTCTGGGCCAATGGCTTAAGACCCGCCACCACCCTGCGGTCATCGCCACCAAAGCCAGCTTCGTCTCCGGCCCGCCGCGCCGAATCGACAATTCGAACGCCCACCTTCGGGCCGAACTGGAAGGCTCGCTGCGCCGCTTGGGCACGGATCATGTGGCGCTGTTCTACATCCACCGTCATGATCAAAACACCCCGATCGAAGAGGTCGCAGGCACGCTGTCGCGCCTGATCGACGAGGGCAAAATCGGCGGCTACGGAATGTCGGAGATATCGCCCGGCACCTTGCGCCGCGCCCATGCCGTGCATCCCTGCCGTGCTGTGCAAAACGAATATTCGCTATGGACGCGCCAGCCCGAACTGGGCCTGATCCAGACCTGCGCTGAATTGGGCGTGGCCTTTGTGCCGTTTTCCCCCCTTGCACGCGGCGCGCTGGGGCGTGATCTCTTTGCCCCCGAAACCCTGCCCGAAACAGAGTTTCGCCGCCAGATTCCACGGTTTCAGGGCGTTGATTGGCAGTTGAACAGGACGAAAATCGAGGATTTTCGCGCCTACGCCCATAATCGCGGGCTTTCGCCGCCAGCCCTTGCCCTTGCATGGGTGCTGGACCAAGGGCCGCATCTGCTGCCCATCCCCGGCACCCGAACCGCCGCACATCTGGCCGATTGGGTCACCGCATCAGAGATCACTTTGACTAAAAAGGATCACGTTGAGATCGCCCGCATTCTTCCCGTCGGCTGGGCTTACGGCGACCGATACAACGATGACCAAGCCGCCACGGTGGAGCGTTTTAGTTAGAGCGTTTTGCGGCCATTCCGATTCAGGATTCCCATGAGGGCTGATTTGTGATTCCCTCTGCCTATGGCAGATTTTGGGGGTCATTGATGGGCAAAC
>JAYSPY010000016.1:0-29499 GCA_043721855.1 Pseudorhodobacter sp. | reverse complement strand
ACTGCAAATGGTAGCCGGTTTCTCGGAGTTCCAAAGTCGCTCCATGGCCGTCGGGGCTTTCAGAAACTTGTTCGACATACGGCCGTACAGGTGGGGAACCGCGTTTTCGGTTGCCTCCGTTCTGCCCGGCCGGTTGCCCGTATCGCGAAGCATATCAGCCATTGCCCTGATCTCGGCCTGTTTGGACCTGTTCCGGTTTTTCCGGTCTTTTGAGAGCAATACTCGCCATCAAGGGTTGGACCATGCGTCCGACGATATGGCAGCGATACACAGCGACGAGTTCAAGCGGGATGCGGTTCGCATCGCGCAGACCAGTGGCCTGACGAGGCGTCAGGTTGCATCTGATTTGGGGATTGGGCATTCGACCCTCGGCAAGGGGGTCAGGGTGTTTTCTGAAGAGGCAAAGGTGCCTGCACAGGATGTCGAGGCGTCTCGCGCGAGAACGAACGGTTGCGTAAAGAGAACCGCATACTCCGGGTTTGAGCCGGACAAGATAACAGTCCGGGGAGCGGCTGTTTTCCCGTCGATTGGGGTCTATCTCGCTGTCATCCTTGATCTTTTCTCAAGGCGCGTCACCGCCCTGCGTGATTTGCACGCAAAACCCTTCCGGGTAAAAGCATGGGCCATCAGCAACCGCCTGAAGCCGGATCTGGCTCTCAGGGCGCTGAACATGGCGGTCGCCTTGCGCAGGCCACCACAGGGCTGCATTCACCACACAGATCGCGGGTCGCAATACTGCGCTCACTCTCAAAAGCTTCTGCGCCAGCACGGATTCAAGCCATCGATGAGCGGGAAAGACAATTGCCATGACAATTCTGCCGTCGAAAGCTTCTTCAAGTCGCTGAAGGCCGAACTGGTCTGGCGCCGCAACTGGCAAACCCGCCGCGAGGTCGAAGTCGCCCTCTTCGAATACATCAATCGAATACATCAACGGCTTATAAAACCCGCGCCGAAAACACTCAACCCCCGGCTGGAAATCACCCGTGGTTTTCCAACAGAAGGCCGCTTCACCTTAACACCGGACCGGCACGAAACCGGTCCAGATGCAGTCCAAGGGAAAGGGGAACTCGACCCATGGCTGTTCCATCCCGGATGATCACATAGACCCTCGGCGATCCGCGTTTTTCATGGCAAGATCGGTTCTGAGGGACATTAGGAATGGGGTGCGCGCATGCTGATCCATCTTCACAAGCAGGCAACGACGACGCCAAAAATCCGGGCGGCGATTCAGGCCAGTGACGCGCCCGCCTCGGTACTGGCGGAGCGGTACGGCACGACCGAGCAGACCGTCTACAAGTGGAAGCACCGGGACAGCGTTCATGACCGCAGCCACACGCCGCACCGGTTGCAAACGACGTTGACGCGCCCGCAAGAAGCGGTGGCGGTTGTGCTGCGCAAAACGCTGCTGGTGTCGCTCGACGACCTCTTGGCGGTGGTGCGGGAGTTCCTCAACCCGGAGGTTTCGCGCTCTGGCCTGGACCGCTGTCTGCGGCGGCATGGGGTGGGCAATCTGCGTGATCTGCAGGCTGGGTAACCCCGGCCTAAACACAAGGCGTTCAAGGCCTACGAGCCCGGCTATCTGCATGTCGACGTCAAGTATCTGCCTCAAATGGCTGATGAATCCTCGCGGCGCTATCTGTTTGTGGCCATCGACCGTGCGACCTGCTGGGTGTTCGTCCGCATCTACAACTCCAAGACCGCCGCCAACGCGCGACGCTTCTTGCGCGACCTGGAACGGGCCTGCCCACTCCGGATCAAGACGGTTTTGACTGACAATGGCAAGGAGTTCACCGACCGTCTCTTCGGCCTGCGCAAGCGTGCCGCCACCGGAAAGCACGAGTTCGACCTGCTCTGCACCGATCTGGGCATCGAACACCGCCTGGCCCCGCCACAGCACCCACAGACCAACGGCATGGTCGAACGCTTCAACGGCCGCATCGAGGAGGTGCTGCAATCGCACCATTTCCGTTCCGGCGAGGAGTTGGAAACCACGCTGCACCGCTATGTGGCTCTGTACAATCAGCAGCTTCCGCAGTCAGCCCTCGGCAGCAAGACGCCCTTGCAGGCGATGAAGGACTGGCACAAACTGAAGCCGGAGCTGTTCAAGAAACAGCCCTATCACCTTCCGGGATGTGACACTGAAGTTGTCTCGGCAGTTCAAGAACAAGAAGTGCTCGATCCTGATCGCAGCTTTGGCGCGATATTGAATTATAACCTCGATGCGATCTATCAAAAGCAATCTGACGACAGCACAAGCCAGAACTTTTCGGCCTTGCTCGATGGCAGAATATTTGCGCCATTTGGGACGTTGCGATCGTCTGGTGTGTTGCGCTTTGATGATGGAAACGCGGGCAGTCCGGATTTCATACGGCTAGAAAGCAAGTATCAATTTTCCAACGTCAAAAAGAGACTGACGTTTTTGGCGGGTGATCTTCAGTCCTCTGTGCCGGTATGGGGACGGTCTATCCGGATGGGCGGCGTGCAACTGCGCCGGGATTTTTCGTTGCGCAACGATCTGGTGACCCAGCAATTGCTGTCTTTTGATGGTGCAGCCGCGGTTCCATCCACAGTGGATGTGTTTATCGACAACAACCGAGCCTACACAACGGATCTTGAAGCAGGACCATTCCGGCTTGAAGACCTGCCTGTGCAAGGCGGTGCCGGCGATGCGTTGATTATCGTCACCGATGCAAATGGCCGGCGAACATCCAAGTCGGTATCGTTTTTCGTCTCGAACCGTTTGCTTAAACGTAATGTCATGGATTTCTCCATCGAGGCGGGCTATGCACGGCAATCCTACGGGCTTTCCAGCAATGACTACGGCGATGATGGCATCGTTTCAGGCAGTCTACGTTACGGTTTGACGGAACATTTCACCGTCGAGGGTCACGTTGAAGCGAAATCCGATCTGACGCTTTATGGCATTGGCCTGACAACGGTGCCGTTTAATCTTGCTGAGGTCAGCTGTGCCATCGGGCAGAGCGAATACGTTTCAAAGAGAGCCGCGTTTGTCCAGTGTTCGGCGGCCACCCAGATTGGCAAAGTCAGCTTGAATGGTTCGGCGCAAGTGGCTCAAACAGGTTTCGCTGATCTTGCGACAGCAACCGGGGTGGATTTTCTTGGTGCTGGCGCTTTGACCACAAACGGCTCACTTCTTGAGGCACCAACGAAGCAAACGGCGATCGGCATCAATATGCCGTCTTACGGCGGAAGTTTTGGCCTTGGATATGTACAGGCCGAACGAGCAAATTCCAACGACGAGCTTGTTACTGCGTCATACGGCCAGCAGTTTCTTGGTGGACGGGGGGCAATGTCATTCTATGGGTCATACGACATTCAATCGGGCGATAGTCGTGCAGGTCTTGGATTATCGCTGACAACGGGCAAGCGGACCTATGCACGGGCGACCACAACATATGACGCCAAGGGGCGTTTATCGGCAGGGGTGGGCCTGTCACGGACAATTTCTGACCAGCCGGGCGATTATGGCTATACTGCGGATCTGCAAAACAATGGATTTGGTGATCTGTCGCTTCGCGGACGCGGCGAGTATTTGGGACTTTATGGCAAGTCGGCGCTGGAGGTTAGCACGTTTGATGGCTCCTCCCGCGTCAATGCGCAATTTGATGGGGCTGTCGCAACGGCTGGCGGGGCGTTTGCGATTGGCCGGACGGTGTACGATTCCTTCGCAATCGTCGATGTTGGTGCCGGGGGCGTGCCCGTCTCGGTGCATAACCGCGAAGTGGCTAAAACGGATTTCACCGGCAACGCACTTGTGACGGGTCTGTCATCCTTGCGGCGCAACCGCGTTGCCGTGGATGTAAGCGATTTGCCTGCCGATGTATCCTTGAATGCTACTGCAATGGATGTTGTTCCAAACATTGGGGCGGGGGTCAGGGTGACGCTGGCCAATAAGTCCGGCGCTGCGTCAGTGGTTGTTCTGATCAGGGCCGACGGCAATCCCGTAAACGTCGGTTCGGTTGCGTATCTGAATGGCCGGAGCGAAGAGTTTTTCGTGGGCTACGGTGGAGAGACTTATCTTGAAGGCGTCAAGCAAAGGAATGATCTTGAAGTTCAAACGGACACTGGCAGTTGTTCCGCAAGCTTCGAGTTGCCCGTAAGCGAGGAACCCGTACCCGTAGTTTCACAGGTGGTTTGCAATTGATCCACCTGAGCAAATTTCTTTCGGCGCTTGGTCTTTTTAGTGCCGTGATCTTTTTTGCCGCAGCAGTTCAGGCGGAAACCTGCGCGTCCACTGTTACCGACTTCAACTTTGGTTCGGTTAGCCTGCGTGCAGGGGCAACAAACCAGACGATAGGCTCTGTCACCATAACGTGCAGCGGCGGATTGTTGGGCGGTGCCGCAGTTCCAGTAGGTGTTTGCCTGACGTTCGGCGGCGGCAGTGCAAGCAACAATGCTGTGCCACCGCGGCGTTTTATGGTGGGGCCAGGTGGAAGTTTTCTGGAA
The DNA here is from genome assembly GCA_043721855.1 of Pseudorhodobacter sp. Classification (GTDB taxonomy): domain Bacteria; phylum Pseudomonadota; class Alphaproteobacteria; order Rhodobacterales; family Rhodobacteraceae; genus JACMNW01. The sequence continues at coordinate 25,032 of JAYSPY010000016.1, read as the reverse complement.
TATCAACTGCGTCAGTACGGAAATGGCGCGTCCAACGGGACCCTCGTGACCATGTTCGTAGAGGTTCCCATCGTTTTGGGCAGTGGATCAGCTGTGATGCCGATCTACGCGGATATTGTTTCAAATTCAGTGGATGTGCCAACTGGGACTTATTCTGCCAATTTCAGTGGCGTGAATGGTGTTCAGATGAAAGTGGCCGTTCTATCCTGCGACACCCTCTCCACCTCGCAAGCAGTGCCCTCTTTTCAGGTCAGCGCCAATGTCGTGGCGAGTTGTGAGGTAGATACCGGAAGCCTTGATTTCGGAAATCTCGGCGGAACCATCACAGCTATCATTGATCAGACCACCAGCATCAACGTCCGCTGCACCAACGGGACGCCCTATCGGGTGTCACTTGGCTTGGGCGAAGGCAGAGGTGTGACCGGACCTGAAACGCGAAAAATGCGCAGCGTGGCATCATCACTGAGCTATGGCCTATATCAAGATCCGGGCCGTAGCGTGCCTTGGGGCGATAACTCTGGCAACAATGTTGGCAGATCAGGAAATGGCAGCAATCAGGCACTTGCCATTTATGGGCGCATTTTTTCTGGCCAACAGGCGAGCGTCGGCGTCTATACGGACCGCGTTTTGGTAACAGTTAACTATTGACCATGGCTCTGTTGCACAAATCCCTTGAGGTAATCCCGCCATTTTTAACGGGGTGCATTCGTAGAACTTACGCGGCTATTTTCAGTTTCTGTGCGGGCGTGATACCGCCGATGCCCATGTTCGGGCGGTCGTTGTTGTAAATCCGTAGCCATTGCGTGGCGTAGTCTTGGGCCTCCTCTATGTTTTCGATGATGTGCTGGTCGAGCCAATGTCGCCAAAGCGCCGTTTGCCTGCATCGCATTGCAATCCGGTCGCATTGAACTGCACTGACGCCGGTTTTACCAAACCGACCCTGCCATCAAGTATCAAGGTGTTCGACGTTCAGCGCATTTTGCTGAATAAATTCACGCCGCGGTTCCACCACGTCGCCCATCAGTTTGGTAAAGATATCATCGGCTTCGACCAGATCATCGACCTTCACTTGCAGCAGCGTGCGCGCTTCGGGGTCCAGCGTGGTTTCCCACAGCTGTTCGGGGTTCATTTCACCCAAGCCCTTGTAACGCTGCAAGGACAGCCCCTTTTCGCCCTCTGCCAGAATCGACTTCAGCAGATCAATCGGCCCGTGAACCATGGTTTCGCGGTCTTTGCGCACCATTTTGGCGGGGTGCGTATAAATATCGCGGGTGGTTGAGGATATTTGCGACAGCCGCCGCGCCTCACCCGACCGCAGAACGGCACCGTCCAGCGTGCGCAGTTCTTCCACCCCGCGCAGGATGCGGCTCAGGCGGATGCCGTGATCCTGGGTGATGCGGCCCGTCCAGCCCTTTTCATACTCGGTGGCAATCAGGTTCAGACGGCGGGCAACAACATCAGCTTCCTGTTGCAGATCGCTGTCCGCCTGCCCCGGATCAAACGCGCCTGCAAGTGCTGCCTGTTCCAGAATGCCGCGCGGATAATGGGTTGGAAAGGCATCCAGCACCCTGCGGAAGGCGCGCGCGCCGTCGATCACGCGGGCAAGGTCAGCGCCGGCAATTTCTTCGCCACTGCCAAGGCGCAGAACGGCACCCTCAACGCCCATTTCGATCAGGTAATCTTCAAGTGCCGCCTGATCTTTCAGGTAAACCTCGGACTTGCCGCGCGCCACTTTGTAAAGCGGCGGCTGCGCGATATACAGGAATCCGCCTTCGATAACCTGCGGCATCTGGCGGAAAAAGAAGGTCAGCAAAAGCGTGCGGATGTGTGCGCCGTCAACATCGGCGTCGGTCATGATCACGATCTTATGGTAGCGCAGTTTGGCGATGTTGAACTCATCCCGCCCGATGCCTGTGCCCAAGGCGGTGATCAGCGTGCCGATTTCCTGGCTGCCGAGCATCCGGTCAAACCGGGCGCGTTCCACATTCAGGATTTTACCTTTCAGCGGCAGAACGGCCTGATTGGAACGACTGCGGCCTTGTTTGGCAGACCCGCCAGCAGAATCCCCTTCGACGAGGAAAATCTCTGACTTTGACGGATCGCGTTCCTGACAATCGGCCAGTTTGCCGGGCAAAGATGCAATATCCAGCGCCGATTTGCGGCGGGTCAGTTCGCGGGCCTTGCGGGCGGCTTCGCGCGCCATTGCGGCCTCGACAATCTTGCCAACGATGATTTTGGCTTGACTTGGGTTTTCTTCAAACCATTCCGACAGCTTTTCGTTGACCAGATTTTCAACCGCTGGCCGCACTTCGGAACTGACCAGTTTATCCTTGGTCTGGCTGGAAAACTTCGGGTCCGGCACCTTGACCGACAACACGCAAGTCAGGCCTTCGCGCGCGTCATCGCCGGTGAAATCAATCTTTTCACGCTTGGCGATGCCGGATGTCTGCGCGTAATTGTTGATCGTGCGGGTCAGCGCGCCGCGAAAGCCCGCCATATGGGTGCCGCCATCGCGCTGCGGGATGTTGTTGGTAAACGGCAGCACCATTTCATTGTAGCTGTCGTTCCACCACATCGCGACTTCGACGGTCATGCCATTGCGTTCACCGATCATATAAATCGGCTCGGCCAGGATCGACGATTTGGACCGATCAAGGTATTTCACATATTCCCGCACGCCGCCTTCGTAGAACAGTTCGGAATGCAACGGTTCAGCAGGGCGTTCGTCTTCGATGATGATCCGCACGCCGGAATTCAGGAACGCGAGTTCGCGCAGGCGGTTTTCCAGCACCTTGAAGCTGTAATCGAGGTTGGAAAAGGTGCCATTTTCAACGTTGATTTTGGCTGACGCAAGAAACCGCACTTCGGTGCCGCGTTCCCCCGGGGCGGGGCCAACCGGATAGACATGCACCGTGCAATCGCCATTCTCAAACCGCGCGCGGTATTCGGTATCATTGCGCCAGACACGCAGTTCCAGCCATTCGGACAGCGCGTTCACCACCGACACACCCACGCCGTGCAACCCGCCCGACACCTTGTAAGCATTGCCGGACTCGTCGGTATTGTTGAATTTGCCGCCCGCGTGTAGCTGCGTCATGATCACTTCGGCGGCGGATACACCTTCTTCGGAATGAATATCCACCGGGATGCCACGACCATTGTCGCGCACGGAAACCGAGTTATCAGCGTGGATTTTCACCGTTACCGCCGTAGCATGGCCAGCCAGCGCTTCGTCGATGCCGTTATCGACAACCTCATACACCATGTGGTGCAAACCCGACCCATCATCAGTATCGCCGATATACATGCCGGGGCGTTTGCGAACCGCCTCTAACCCTCTGAGAACCTTGATGGAATCAGCGTCATAGGCTTGTGTGTTAATCTCGACATCGGACATACGGACAGAACCCTTCAGTTGCCCGCCACTTATAGCGGTTTGACGGGGGGTTGTCACGCAGATGCCACAAGATTTAGCGGTCAGGTCACCGCAATAACGACACCTACGGCGATCATCAGCCCACCGGCGGTAAGGTTCATCCGGCGCAGCGCGGCAGGCGATGTCAGCAGCCTGCGCGCCCGGTCGATGGAGGCTGCAAGCAACAGATTTCCGGTCAGGGGAATGGCGATGGAAAGGGCGATGATGGCGGCAATGTCGGGGGCCGCGACACGGGTCAGGTCAAAAAATCCCGGAAGCACGCCCATGTAGAACAAAATGGCCTTTGGATTGCCGATCACCACGGCAACCCCGGTTGCAAAGCCCGCCATGCGGCCCGGTTTGGTCAGGCGATTGTCCGATGATATGCCTTTGCCTGCATGACGGATCAGCAGCGCACCCATAACCACAAAGGTCGCCGCCGCAACCCATTGCATCACAGCCATGAACTGCGAAAACTGTCCGACGATCCAAGACAGGCCGTAGATCGCCATCAGCGGCCAAAGCGCATCGCCCACGGTAACACCAACCGCCAACGGCCAGGCCGCAGCAAAACCGCCAGACATGGCACGGGCAAGCAGTGCCACCCACACCGGGCCGGGCGTGGCAAACAAGATCAACAGCGCGCCCGCGTAAAACAACAGGTCAGTTGCGGAAATGGTCAAAGCAGGACCTCAGAAATCTGCGAATTGCCATTGTCGTCAGCCACCTCAAATATCTGGGCACGGCGGGCGACGCTGTCGAACAACTCTGCTCCGGTGCCTGTCATGATCGCCTGCGCACCAAGGGTGCACAGCTCGTCATACAGGGCTGCACGCCGCGCACTATCAAGATGAGCTGCCACCTCATCCAGAAGCAGGATCGGCGCTGTGCCAAGATCGGCGGCAAGGGCGCGGGCATTGGCAAGGATCAGGCTGATCAGCAGGGCCTTTTGCTCACCGGTGGAGCATTGATCGGCTGGCATGGATTTGGCGGAATATATTGCGACCAGATCGGCGCGGTGCGGGCCCACAAGCGTGCGCCCGGCGGCAATATCGCGGCGGCGGTTATCGGACAAAGCCTGCGCCAGATCGGGGCCTGCCACCGCTTGCTCGCCCACCGGGCCGATCAGCGTCAAATCTGCCTGAGGAAAGGCAGTTTGCGCGCCAATCTGGGCGTTTAGTAGTCGTGCAAGGGCGTCGTCGCGGTTTTGCATGATCACAGCGCCAGCGGTGGCCATCTGCCCTTCCAGTGCGCCATACCAGTGGGCATCAATGGTCTGATCTTTCAGCAACTTGTTGCGGTCGCGCATCGCTTTTTCGTAGGTCAGCACAGCCTCGGCATGATCTGGCGAAAAACTAAGCGTCATACGGTCGAGGAACCGGCGTCGGCCCTCGGCGGCCTCGACCCACAGCCGGTCCATCACTGGCACCAGCCAAACCATGCGCAGGATGCGGGCAAGGCTGACTTGCGTGGCGGTCTTGCCATCAATCAAAACCTGCCGCCCTTCGCCCGGTTTGGCCCATGTCTCGATCTGGTGTGCGGCGCCAAGGCCTTGCACATCGGCAATAACTTTCCAGCCCAGCGCTTCGGGTTTTCGCGCCATTTCATCGGCAGCAGCCCGCCGCAAACCCCGACCGGGCGACAAAAGCGAAATCGCTTCAAGGATGTTGGTTTTGCCCGCGCCATTCGCGCCAACAATCGCCACAAGTCGCCCGTCAAACGCCAGCCGCGCCGCCCGATGGCTGCGAAAATGCGATAGGGTCAGGGATGTGATTGCAAGCCCGGCCAAATTATTCCGGCCTTTCATTTTGGTGTAAATATCCCGCGGGGGTGCGGGGGCTGGCCCCCGCTTTCTTTGGGTAAGTTTGGGGGTGTGAAACCCCTAGCGTTTGTCAAACGCGCATTGGCATGACCACATACACCGCCGACATATCATTGCCTTCACGCATCAGGGTCGGATCGCCCGATGAATTGAACAGGAACACTGCATTTTCGCGGTCAACCTGACTGGCAATTTCCAGCAGGTATTTGGCGTTGAAGCCGATTTCCAACCGCTCATCGGCGTAGGCCACGGCGAGTTCTTCTTCGGCGGCCCCCGAATCGGGGGCGTTGACCGACAGGATCAGGCGGTCTTCGTCCAGTGACAGTTTAACCGCGCGCGACCGTTCGGAAGACACGGTTGCAACCCGGTCCACAGCTTTGGCAAATTCTGACGCATCCACTTCCAGACGGCGGGTGTTACCCGTGGGAATAACGCGGGTGTAGTCGGGAAAGGTGCCGTCGATGACTTTTGACGTAAGGGTGATCGCCGGGGTCGCAAAGCGCACCTTGGTTTCGGATACCGATACCGCGATGATGGCAGAATCGTCATCCAACAGCTTGCGCAATTCGCCGACAGTTTTTCGCGGCACGATCACGCCCGCCATGGAAGCTGCATTTTCCGGCAATGGCGCGTCAATCCGGGCAAGGCGGTGGCCGTCAGTCGCGACACATCGCAAAACCGGGCCAGAGTCGCCGGTGGCCACGTGCATATAAACGCCGTTCAGGTAATAGCGGGTTTCCTCGGTTGAAATGGCGAATTTTGCCTTGTCGAACAGGCGGCGCAATACCGGGGCGGGGGCGGAAAAGTTGCAGGCATATTCCGATGTTGCCATCACCGGAAAATCTTCGCGCGGCAGGGTGGCCAGGCTGAAGGTCGACCGGCCGGCCGCAATCGTCAGCCGCCCGGTGGCGCTGTCTTCGGTCAGGCTGACCAAGGCCCCGTCCGGCAATTTGCGGATTATTTCATGCAGCATCACGGCGGATACGGTGGTGGCGCCTGGGCGTTCCACCATGGCGGGCGCGCGGTCTACCACCTCGATATCCAGATCGGTGGCGCGAAAGCTGACCTGTCCGCCTTCGGCTTCGATCAGGACGTTTGCCAAGATTGGAATTGTATTGCGGCGTTCCACCACAGACTGGGCTTGGCTAAGCGCCTTAAGCAGCGTGCCGCGTTCAATACTGATTTTCATTCACTTTACCCCTGGGTGAAAAGACATCAAACCTAGCCGGTTGTCGCCGGTTCAGTGTCGTTTTCAAGACTGTCGGTTGCTTTGTGGCAAGCGTCAAGGCCCGCTTGGCCCTCGCCTGCCTCAAACGTAGGCAGCGATAACGATCAGCCTTGCAACAACCGGCGCAGCAGTTGCAAATCATCTGACAGCTGGCTGTCTGTGGCCATCAATTCCTCGATCTTTCGCACACCGTGCATGATTGTGGTGTGATCCCGCCCGCCAAAACGGCGACCGATTTCGGGCAAGCTGCGCGGGGTCAGTTGTTTTGAAAGATACATCGCAATCTGCCGCGGCCGCGCGATGGTTCGTACGCGTTTGGGGCCGATCATGTCTGACAGGCGGATGTTGTAATGTTCAGCCACCTTGCGTTGAATTTCCTCGATCGTGACCTTTCGGTCTGACGCGCGCAATATATCGGCCAGACAATCCTGAGCAAGATCGAGGGTGATCTCTCGGCCAACGAGGCTGGCAAACGCAAACAAACGCATCAGCGCGCCCTCAAGCACACGCACGTTCGTGGTGATGCGGTGCGCCAGAAATTCGACCACGCCATCGGCCAGCACCAGCCCGCGATATTGCTGGCGGTAATATTCGGCCTTTTGCTGCATGATGCCAAGGCGCAGTTCGTAATCTGTGGGGTGAAGATCAACCACCAGACCACATTGCAGGCGCGATTTGATGCGTTCTTCAAGATCCTTGATCTCGCCCGGGGCGCGGTCGGCGGAAATGACGATTTGCTTGTTCTGATCGACCAGCGCGTTGAAGGTGTGAAAAAACTCTTCTTGCGTGGAATCCTTGCCGGCAATGAATTGCACGTCATCGACCATCAAAACATCGACGGACCGGAACAATTCCTTGAAATCCATGATCTGGCGTTCGCGCAGGGCCTGCACAAAGCGGTACATAAATTGTTCCGCAGACAAATACAGCACGCGCAAATGTGGCTGGCGTTGGTGGATTTCATGCGCAATCGCGTGCATCAGATGGGTCTTGCCTAGCCCAACACCGCCATACAGGAACAGCGGGTTGAACGTGACCGGCCCACCTTCGGCCACACGGCGTGCGGCAGCATGCGCCAGTTCATTCGGTTTGCCGACAATAAAGGTATCAAATGTAAAACGGGTATCAAGCGGCGCGCCAAGAACCTCGTCTGGCGTTGCGCTGCGGGCTTTCGCCGGGCCAGCGGCTACGGATTTCGGCGATGCAGGGCGTGGTGCCGTTGCAGATCCGGTCAGCCCCGCCACGAATTCCAGCCGTTCAACGCCGGCACCAGCATCATTCATATGCAATTGGATCTGGTCGGCATAGTTGCGCGAAACCCAGTTGCCATGAAATTGCGATGGCACTTCGAAAGACGCCAAACCATTCTTAAGCTGGGTCAGCTTCAAAGGTTCGATCCACGTCGTGTAGTTATTCTTGCCGATACGTTTCAGCAATTCTTGCTGCACACGCCCCCAAGTTTCGTTCGTCATTGTCTGTGCCCGCCCCCACACACGATATCCGGGCACACCGGTCGTGCTGATTTTTCTTTTCGCAAGTCAAGTCTGCCCCCGTCCCAGTGCAGCAATGTGAACCCGGTCCCGCGTCAGCAAATTGCAGGCGCGGGGTAACAGGTTCAACACAACACAAAAGACAAAGCGCATCCAAGATTGCAGGGCAGACCCGCAAGTATTGGTAAAGCAAACCACAGCACGCATACACGCGCCGCAAATCGGCCCATTAGCCGCAAATCGTATATCGTGACCCTTTTTTGCGTATGGCAGCGCCGGGTCTTGGAATTACGTTTTGCGACTGCGTGATGTCCCCCAAGACGAAGTGAATCGCCTGCCTACGGTAGCAAGGGGTTTGCCCATACCGCAACCGAACAGTTAGCTTGACACGGATTTGGTCCAGCGATTCTTTTTGGCCGTGCAAATTGGCAACGGCCTGCAACGCGGAGTGGCCAAATGCAAAGAGACGCAGCCCTTTCAGGTGCGCCTCAGGTCTTAAAAATTTAGCGGTGCTGTATCAGGCAGCAGGTGCTGAAAGGCCCCGAACACGCAACGTCAAGCGCGACATTTTACGCGCAACGGTGTTTTTGTGCATGACACCTTTGCTGATGCCGCGCGCCAGTTCAGGCTGCGCCAGATTCAAAGCAGCGGTGGCGGCAACCTGGTTGCCAGCAGCGAGTGCTTCTTCAACTTTGCGCAAGAACGTCCTGATACGCGAGCGGCGCGCTTTGTTGATGTCTGCACGTGCCTCGGACTGGCGAGCGCGTTTTTTGGATTGTGTGCTATTGGCCATTGTTGTCGGCTTTCGTTTTTAGCTTACGGGAATTCTGAAATCGGGTCTTTAAGGGCGACTCGGGCACAAGTCAACCGGGCAAGCACCAATGTTGCGGTCATTTGTCACGAAACTGCGGTTGGCGCTTTTCTACGAAGGCCGCCATGCCCTCTTTCTGATCCTCGGTGGCAAAAAGCGCGTGGAACAGACGGCGTTCAAACAGCAGGCCTTCGCGCAAGGATCCTTCCTGCGCGCGGTTCACAGCCTCTTTCACGGCCATCACGGCGATTGCCGATTTTTGGGCTATTTTTTTGGCCGCTTTCATAGCTTCGTCAATCAGGTCAGCAACTGGCACCACACGGCTGACAAGGCCAGAGCGTTCCGCCTCTGCGGCATCCATGAAGCGGCCTGTCAGGTGCATATCCATGGATTTGGATTTGCCGACAAAGCGCGTCAGGCGCTGGGTGCCGCCAAGGCCCGCCACGATGCCAAGGTTGATTTCGGGTTGGCCAAATTTGGCCGTGTCCGACGCGATGATGAAATCGCACATCATGGCCAATTCGCAGCCGCCGCCCAAGGCAAAACCGGATACGGCGGCGATGATGGGTTTGCGCACACGTAGAATTGCATCAGCATCAGGGCCGAACAGATCATTCTTGAACACGTCGACAAAGGTTTTGTCGGCCATTTCGCGCACATCAGCCCCGGCGGCAAACGCCTTTTCTGACCCGGTCAACACGATGCAGCGCACAAGATCATTGCCATCGGCAGCGGTTAACGCTTCGGCAAGTTCGGCCATCAGGGTGGTATTCAGCGCATTCAAAGCGTCGGGGCGGTTAAGGCGGATCAGGGCCACGTTATCGTTGATCTCAACGATCAGGGTTTGGTAGGCCATCTGCTTATCCCCTTTTGCGATTACACCGCCTGATCTAACAGGCCGGGGGCGTGGATCAAGCTATCTCTGGCAAGTGGGGCAATAGAAGGAGGAGCGGCCCGATTGCACGATGCGGGCGATGGTCGATGTGCAGCCGGGGGTGACACAGGCAGCGTCTTCGCGGCCGTAGACTTTGAACGCGTGCTGGAAATAGCCCAATTCACCATCAGCTTGGCGGTAATCACGTAAGGAAGAACCGCCTGCCTCTATCGCTTCGGCCAGTACATCGCGGATGATGGGCACAAGGCCAGCCACATGTTTGGCGGCAATTTCGCCAGCCTTGCGGGCGGGGTTGATGCCAGCGCGAAACAGCACTTCGCAGACGTATATATTGCCAAGGCCTGCGACGATGCGCTGATCAAGCAAGGCTGATTTGATTGGCGTGTTGCGCGATTTCAACCGGTCCACCAGATAGGGCCCGGAAAAAGTATTGCCCAAGGGCTCGGGGCCAAGACTTGCCAGCAGCGGATGGGTATCGGCAGCGTCTGTCGCGATCAGGTCCATCGAGCCAAAACGCCGGGCATCGTTGAAGGTCACGCGCGCGCCGCTTTCCATTTCCAGCACCACATGATCGTGTTTTGCGGGGGCAGGGTGATCTTGGTGAAAATCGCCCAATATCAAGCCGGAAATCAGCATCCTGCCCGACATGCCAAGATGGATGATCAGCGTTTCGCCGGAATCCAGATCCGCCAGAATGTATTTTGACCGCCTGCGTAGCGTGGTCACGCGCTTTCCCGTCAACCTTGCGGACATCTTAGCAGGGAACGGCCAGCGCAAATCAGGGCGATAGACCCCGGCATTCGTGATCTTTTGGCCTTCCATCACAGGCAAAAGGCCACGCCTGACTGTTTCAACTTCGGGCAGTTCGGGCATGTGATATGTTGCTTTCGGTAGCGGTTTTCTGGCAATCGACTTCAAACACTGGTGGTCTACAAGGTGTTTTTGGCAAACGGCGGTCTTGCCGCAGGCTTGTGCGGTATATTATGGTTTTCACCGGGCCGGGTTCGCTATATCTGAAATCTAAGGACATTCTGGCGGACGGGCAATGACCGACGATACCCAAGACACCACGCATTTCGGTTTTCAGACCGTACCAGAAGCCGAAAAGGCGGGCATGGTGCATGGGGTATTCACCCGTGTTGCCTCTAAATACGACGTGATGAACGACCTGATGTCGGGCGGTATGCATAGGCTTTGGAAAGACGGCATGATGGATTGGCTGGCCCCGCGCCCCGGCCAGCGGTTGCTGGATGTGGCAGGCGGCACCGGCGATGTGGCGTTTCGGTTTCTGAAACGCGCGCCGGGTGCTACGGCCACCGTGCTGGATTTGACGGAATCGATGCTGGTTGCCGGGCGGCAGCGCGCCGATGCGGATAGCATGGCAGACCGACTTGATTGGGTGGTCGGGGATGCGATGGCGCTGCCGTTCGCAAAGAATACGTTTGATGTTTACACCATCAGTTTTGGCATTCGGAATGTGACCCGGATCGAGGCTGCGCTGGCAGAAGCCTACCGCGTTTTGCGCCCCGGTGGGCGTTTGATGGTGTTGGAGTTTAGCCAAATTCCTAATGCGGGGCTGCAATGGGCTTATGATCGCTATTCGTTTAATGTCATCCCTGTGATGGGGCAGATCGTGGCCGGCGACCGCGATAGTTATCAGTATCTGGTGGAATCCATTCGTAAGTTTCCAGATCAGGATCGGTTTGCCGAAATGATCCGCAAAGCGGGCTTTGGCTTGGTGAAGTATCGCAATCTGACCATGGGCGTGGCGGCGCTGCATTCCGGGTGGAAGATCTAGGTGCGCGGCCCGCATAATATCTGGCGGTTGATCCGCACCCTGGCGACGTTTGAGCGCACAGGCGGCATCGGCGTGGTGCTAGAGGCGTTCAAAGCCCCGCCACGGCTGCGGTTTGTGGCACGCGTGCTGGGATGGCCGTTCAAATGGCTGGGCCTGAAGGGCGATCCGGCGCTGCCGCCTGCGACGCGGGCGCTGACGGCGCTGGGCCCTGCTTACATAAAGTTTGGCCAGATTCTATCGACCAGGCCTGATATCGTGGGCGATGAATTGGCGTTGCAGTTGAAATACCTGCAAGACAAACTGCCGCCGTTTCCCACCGCGATCGCCAAAAAGATGATCGAGGCAGAATTGGAAATGCCGGTCGATCAGATATTTTCTGAATTCTCCGAACCCGTGGCAGCGGCATCTATTGCGCAAGTGCATCGTGCTAAATTGCGGGAAACCGGGGCCGATGTCGCAGTAAAAGTGCTGCGACCGGGGATCGGGAAGGCGTTTCGCAAAGATATAGACGCGTTCTATCTGGCGGCGCAAATCGTTGATATGCTGGCCCCATCAGCACGGCGGTTGCGCCCGATGGATGTGATTAAGCATTTTGAAGGCGTGGTTCTGGGCGAATTGGACTTTCGGCTTGAAAGCTCTGCCGCAGCCGAATTTTCGGCGAATACTGCCAAAGATGCGGGTTTTCAGGTGCCAAAGCCGGTTTGGTATTTGTCTGGCCGTCAGGTGATGACGCTGGATTGGGCCGAAGGTGCCAATATGGCCGACAATGCCGCGATTGATGCGGCAGGACACAACCGGCAAGCCTTGGCCGCGCGGGTGTTGCAACTGTTCTTAAGCCATGCGTTGCGGGACGGCTATTTTCACGCCGACATGCACCAAGGTAACCTGAAAGTCGCGGCCAACGGTGACATCATTGCCTATGATTTTGGCATCATGGGGCGGATGGATGAATATACACGCCGCGTATATGCCGAGATTTTGTTCGGCTTTATCCGTAAGGACTATCGCCGTGTCGCTGAGGTGCATTTTGAAGCCGGTTATGTGCCCGCAGACCGCGATATTGACGAGTTCGCGCGCGCTTTGCGGGCGGTGGGTGAGCCGATCTTCGGCATGGATGCATCGCGTATTTCGATGGCGCGGCTGCTTGCCTATCTGTTCGAGGTCACCGAACGCTTTGGCATGGAGACACGCACCGAACTGATTTTGCTGCAGCGGACCATGGTGGTGGTTGAGGGCGTTGCGCGCAGCCTGGACCCGCATATCAACATCTGGCAAGTCGGACAGCCGATTGTTGAAGGTTATATCAAGGAAAATATCGGTCCGAAGGCTGTCCTGCGCGACCTTTTGAAAACCGTGCGTGTCCTTTCACGCTTTGGCCCGCGGTTGCCGGGAATTGTTGAAGCGGCGCTGATCCGCCAGGCAGACAAACCAGAGCCGCGCAAGGTGCGAAGACGCAAACGCACTTTGGCGTGGGCCCTGACCCTGGCGGCAAGTCTTGCCACGGCCATGTGGATTGGCACGAAAATCTGATCACGGCACCCGCAGCGCCGTAATGTCTTTCGCGGCCACTTCGATGCCACCTTCAAGAATCAACGTGGTGCCCAATGGGCCATTCTTTGCCTCCATAATCCGGGAATAGGCTTGCACATCAGTGGTGCCAAGCAGGGTCTCGCCTGCATAGCTTTCTAAGGAAAGGCTATATTTCCCTGTTGGAAGCGGGTTGCCCTGAAGGTCTTTTCCACGCCATTCGTAAGACGTGGTGTTTGCGCCCAAGTCTTCGCGCGAAACCATGGTGCCGGCGGCATCGCGCACCACGAGAACCGCGTTGTTGGCCCCCGACTTCAGCTCTGGTGCAAGCGACACCGCATCGCCATCCATCCAAACCGGGCCGGGTGCGCGGGCTTCCTGTCCAACCCATGCTGCAAGTTGTGACATGCCCATCACGCCAAACTGGCTGATCAACCCTTCCAGAAGTTGGTTGGTTTTCACCTGCTGTTCGACCCCCGAAAAGGTGGCAAGCTGCACAGCATAATCAGCCGAGTCGATGGGTTTTAGCGGGTCTTGATTTTTCAATTGCGTTGTCAACATCTTCAGAAAGGTGTTGAAATCAGAACTAATTCCAACCGGCTTGGTTGGCGTTAGGGGGGCTATGGTGCTGGTTGTAGGACTGATTTCCATGTCGGGTATCCGTTCAAAACCGTAAGTCCACACCGGCCCCGTTGAGGGTCCGGCTGGATGCTATTGGTTTGGTTTCTGGGGGTAGGCTCTGCGGTGATTGTTGATTTCCAGTCGACAGATTGGTGTTCTGAAAATTGGGATGTTGATCCTTTTGACCCTGCCCAAAACTAAGTGAGGCCCCGGAAAAACCGGTTTGGCGAAGATCCGCAACCAGATCATTGGCATTGCGCCGCATCAGATCAAGCGTTTCCGGCCGTTCAGCCGTCAGGGTAACGTGGACAAAGTTACCCTCTTGCTTGATGGAAATTGTCAGTTTGCCCAATTCTTCGGGTGCCAGAGACACATCCACGGGACCGTTATCGCGGGTTTTAGACATCTCGGCGATGCATGTCGCTATATGTGCTGATTGGTTCGGCATCGACGCGGTTGGTGCGGGTGCGATAACGCTGCTGGCCAAATGTCGTGGCGCGCTGACAGTTGTATCAATTTCCGGCGGCGACAAGGCCGACCCTGCGTCAATTTCAATATCTCTTGCGTTGGACGCGTGATTGAAACCAGACAAGTCAGGCCCATGCCGGCCCTGTAGTTTTTCTGCTGTAGCTGGTTTAGGGGACAGGTTTGCGATTGGTGCAGCGTTCGAAGCCGCATCCCCAGGCGGCCAGGCGAATGGCGCTGAAGGCGCAGCGATTGGCGCCGACAGGGCGAGACCTTTGTTCGACACAAACTGCGGCGCTTGTGGGTTTGACCCATCGTCCTGGTCGGCGGCAAGTGTCTGATATGCAGCGCTGTCTTCGACATCAGTCGCGGCGGTGGCCTCGCCTGACCATTTCTGTCGCCACGTGTTTTCAGCAGTGGAAAAATGCGCCGAAGATTTTGGGTATACAATGGTGATTTGAGGGTCGGCCGGCGCAGCACCCGCGGCTTGCAAGGCCTGTGGTATTCGTTCGGCTGTGTTCGGCAATTGCTGAGCATTGGCTTCAACGGGCAGACGTGTTGTGGGGGGCAGATCAGGTGCGTTGGGCCTGGCGACGGCTTCGGTCGCGGCGGTGAATGCTAAGGGGTGTTTTTCTTCTGTCGCTGGCGAGAGCGATTCGGGGTCAACCCCATCTGCAATGGATGATATTGCCTCTGTGGGCTGTGTGATTTCGTGATCGGATTGCGCATGTTGCAGTGCATCACCCTCGATTTCATCAGGTATGCCCGGCAAAACGGAACCTGCGGCGTTCGTGCTACCAGTGGCAGCACCGTCCAGCGCAGGTTTCGAAGGATCCGCTGCTGGAACGGTTGGTTCCGGCAAGGGTGCAGTTGGCAGCGGCAAACTTGCGAGGATTTGGGCAATAGGCGGAAGTATCAGTAGGTCTGCACAGGCCAAATCAACTTGGAAGCCGTCTTCAGCCGCTTCTTTCAATAACAATTCCTTGTTGGTTTGATCAGGAAACGGAACGACAGACAGATTTGCCTTTTCATCACATGCATCGAACATCTGATGGAACGCAAATTCGGCGCCCGCGTCAGTGCCGACTGGGGCGTCAGCCTTTGCTGACCCAAAAGCAACAAAAGCTGCAGGTAAGCCAAGCCCGTTCTGATTTGAAACTGCGATCATTCTTTTCCACGACTTCTGCCGGCATACCCGCTGTATTGCAGCAACTGGTTACCACCTGTTTACCGGCCAACGGCATAATCAGAAAAATCTGAAACAAACATGTGGTCCTGAAAATGCTGATTACATCCCTTTTACCGAACGCGCCGCCGCCTGCCAAAACTGATGTTTTGCTAAAGCAGGCGCAGGCCCTGGAGGCATCCTTTCTTTCGGAAATGCTGTCCCATACAGGACTAGGGGCCGCCAGCGAAGGGTTTGGCGGCGGTGCTGGCGAAGAACAATTCGGTTCGTTCTTGCGCGAAGAACAAGCAAAACTGATGGTCGCACATGGCGGAATCGGACTTGCCGAAAATCTGTTTCGTGCTTTGTCGGAGTGTAATAATGACTGACGCAGAAGACCTGGAGGCCGCTCTTGACCATTTGTACCGCTGTATTTTGATAGCGGATTTCGGTGAATTGCCTAAAATTTTAGCAAAAACCGAACGCCTGACCGCACGATTGGCGCCGTTGTCAGACAGAAATCTGGCGGAACGTCTGCGCACAAAAGCCAACCGTAACGGGCTTTGCCTGCAGGCGTCGGCGCGCGGATTAAGGGCAGCTCAGCGGCGGTTGGGTGAACTTGCAACCGTGAATACGCAGCTTTCCACTTATACCAAGCGTGGCCAGCGGACGGAGATCGTCACTGCCGCCGGCGCGATTGCAAAACGTCTGTAACCGATCATTCAAATTCGCCGCATTGAAGGGGTTCGGGTTAGCAAAGCATTAGAACTTCGGCCGCATATCTGAATGGGCATTCCACATGGAGTGGCGCGTTTGGGGACAACCCTTGCGCACGGCATAAAGGCCGTTTTGCCGCCGTAAGGTGGTTCACCTCGCCCAGCTTAAACGCGGGCCGGATAAAGGGATACGACAATGTCGTCCATTTTGACCAATACCGGTGCCATGGTTGCACTGCAGTCGATGAAAAGCATCAATAAAAACCTCGGCATGGTTCAGGCCGAAATTTCAACCGGTAAATCGGTGTCCAACGCCAAGGATAACTCGGCCGTTTGGGCGATTTCCAAAGTGATGGAATCCGATGTGAAGGGTTTCAAGGGCATCAGTGACAGTTTGGCACTGGGGTCATCGACAGTAAGCGTTGCGCGCAAAGCGTCGGAAACCGTGACCAAGTTGCTGATCGAGATTAAAGGCAAGATCGTTGCGGCGCAAGAAGCCAACATGGACCGTGGC
Source organism: Pseudorhodobacter sp. (assembly GCA_043721855.1). GTDB lineage: Bacteria > Pseudomonadota > Alphaproteobacteria > Rhodobacterales > Rhodobacteraceae > JACMNW01. The sequence continues at coordinate 8,565 of JAYSPY010000016.1, read as the reverse complement.
AAGATCCAGACCGATATTGTGGCCCTGCGCGACCAAATTACATCGGTGGTCGGGGCCGCACAGTTTAACGGTCTGAACCTTGTTGACGGGTCGCAATCCACAGTCAGCGTGCTGTCATCGCTGGATCGTAGCGGCACCAGCGTGACCTCCAGCAGCATCGCAATTGACGCGAAAAACCTGTCAACCACAGCGGGTGCCGCCTTGACAGCAGGCGGAGGCACATTGAGTGCCGCCAGCGTTGCAACGGGCACGCCGCAAACCCTGAACGGTTTTGCGTTTCAAGGGGCTGGTGCCGCGCTGGCAAAGAATGCGCCAACTGCGGTCCCCGCGACGCTGACGGCGCTGATTGAAGGTGATCAGATCAGCTTGAAAATAGGGTCGACTGAGGGGAAGTATGTCGTTCAAAAGGGCGATACGGCGGATTCGTTGGTCAGTGGGTTGAAAAGCTCTTTGACCGCAAACGGCCTTTCGGACACTGATTTCACCCTGTCTCTGGCGTCTGGCGCGTTAACCGTTGCCAACAATACCAACGCGGCCGCGGCCCTTTCGGTATCAACAACCCGGGGCACCGGGGCGCTGGCGGGCTTGAACGGCATTGATGTGGAAGCGGCACCAGCCGCCGCTTTGACCGCCATCGAAAACATGATCGATTCGTCGATTGACGCGGCAGCGTCGTTTGGTTCCGGCCAAAAGCGGATCGAAATCCAGAAGGAATTTGTCGGCGAATTGACAGACGCGCTAAAGGCCGGAATCGGGTCGTTGGTGGACGCCGATATGGAAGAAGCATCGGCGCGGTTGCAATCGCTGCAGGTGCAGCAGCAGCTTGGCACGCAGGCACTGTCCATTGCCAATCAGGCGCCGCAGAACGTGCTGTCCCTGTTCCGGTAAAGATATCTGTCGGTGCGTCAGCGAAAGCTGGCGCCCCGATTTCAATCTTGCATCCCAATGCCACCGGCCCCCGATCCCTTGGGCCCCCAATGCCCCGAAAGTAATCCTGTGAACATACATAACATGGCGCAAAGCGCTTATGGTCGCCCTGCAACACCCGTCCGCTCACTGCGCAGCGTTGAATACGATCTTTTCGCGCGGGTAACGAAACGACTGACGGCTGCCTGGACGACCCGCAGCACTGACTTTGCCGGGTTGGTACACGCGTTGCATGACAACACAACGATGTGGCGTACGCTGGCGTCAGATGTTGCTGAGCCTGAAAATGGGCTTCCAAAGGCGCTTCGTGCGCGATTGTTTTATCTGTACGAATTTACCGCACAGCACAGTCCCAAAATTCTGGACGACAAGGCCAGCGTGGACGTCTTGGTAGACATCAACACAGCGGTCATGCGCGGCCTTCGTGGTGAAGGACATCAGTCATGAGCGGGCTCGTTTTGAAACTTGGTCCTCACGAACGTGTTTTAATCAACGGGGCCGTGATAGAGAATGGCGACAGGCGGTCCAAGTTAGCGGTGATGACGCCAAATGCCAATATCTTGCGGTTGCGTGATGCCATTCACCCTGAAGAGGTGAATACGCCCGTGCGCCGGGTGTGCTATATTGCCCAATTGGTTTTGTCTGGTGATGCGTCTTCAGCCGATGCCCGGATGCAGTTATTGCGCGGCATTGAACAGCTTAGCCAAGTGCTGACAGACTACGACAGCCGCAATTTGCTGTCACAGGCAACGGCATCAGTTTTGGAGGACCAGCATTATCAAGCGTTAAAGGCGCTTCGTGGCCTGCTTCCACGCGAAGAACGGCTGATGGCTGCCCGCCCCATATGACCTTTGCCCCGATCATACCCTTTAGTGGCTATTCTGGCTGGGCGTTTCTAAAGCGTACACAGGTGACCCAGCGGGCCGCAATGGATGTGACACCTAAAGCCAAAAGTGACGAAGACTATTTTCGCAAGTCGATAGGGAAAGTGAACTCGGCAGAAGAATTGGTTGCAGATCGTCGGCTACTACAGGTTGCTCTTGGCGCTTTTGGCTTGGAAGGTGATATAAACAACAAATATTTTATCAAAAAAGTTTTGGCTGACGGCACTTTGACTGATGGGGCTTTGTCAAGTCGGTTGGCAAACAAGCAATATGAAAAGCTTTCGGCTGCGTTTGGCTTTGGAGATTTTTCAACACCACGCAACAAGCTTTCGGATTTTGCGGATAAGACATTGGCACTGTTCAAAGAACGTCAGTTTGAAGCCGCCGTCGGTGACCAGAATGCCGACTACCGGATTGCTTTGAATGCGGAACGCGAACTGCCAGCCCTGGCGCGCAAATCCAGCAGTGAAGACACACTTTGGTACACAGTTTTAGGCAATATCCCGTTGCGCCGTGTTTTCGAGGGCGCGTTGGGGCTGCCAAGAAGCTTTGGCTCGATAGATCTTGATCAACAATTAACAACCATGAAATCCAGGTTGGAGGCGCGCACCGGTTCCAATTCGCTGCGCCAATTTGCCGATCCGGCCAAGTTGGAAAGCATCATTCGGCGGTTTCTTGTGCAAACGGATGTTGCCAACTCATCGGCCCAGTCTTCGCTAGGCTCTGCCTTGGAACTGCTGCAGGCGGGTGGTTTTCGCAGCAGGGCACGCTGAAACCTTTATCTGATACCGGGTACAGGTCATTGCAGGCATTGGGCCAACCTTTCAAAACTGCCGGCAATGCCGGTATCGGGTGCGGATTGTGCAAGAAACGCATCAAGCGCGGGCCATACCTTGATAGCGGCATCTACCTGCGCATCGGAACCTTTTACATAAAGCCCGGCTTGAATCATCATCTCTGCCCGGTCCCAAGCCCCCAAAAGACTGCGCGCTTGTGCTATTAGTTTATTTTCGGCGGGTGTCGCAGCTTCCGGTAGGCTTCGCGATACCGACCTTAATAAATCAATCGCCGGATAGCGGCCACGTTCGGCGATCTGTCGGTCCATGACGACATGGCCGTCCAGCACCCCGCGTAAAATGTCTGCCACTGGTTCATCCATATCTGATCCGGGCACCAGAACGGAAAATACAGCCGTAATATCGCCAGAACCCTCTGGTCCGGGGCCCGCTCGTTCGGCCAAAGCCATGATGGCGTGTGAGACTGATGGCGGGTAGCCGCGCAAACTTGCCTCTTCGCCTGCGGCCAAAGCAATTTCGCGGTGGGCTTCTGCAAAGCGGGTGATCGAATCTGCCAAGAACAACACTTGCATGCCCTGATCGCGGAAATATTCGGCAACCGCCATGGCGGCCCACGCGCATCTGCGGCGCAAAAGCGGTGACTGATCTGAGGTTGCCGTGACAACCACTGATCGTGCCATATCCGCCGGTCCAAGCACTTTTTCGGTAAATTCGCGCAATTCCCGCCCGCGTTCACCGATCAGGGCAATCACCACCACATCGGCGGCAACGCCTTTGGCAAATTGCGCCAAAAGTGAAGATTTTCCGACACCTGACCCCGCGAAAAGGCCGATCCGCTGACCGCGCACCAAGGGAAGCAACGTATCAAACACCGCAACACCTGTTTCTAACCGTGGACCCAACCTGCGACGCGTTGCAGCTGGGGGCGCACCTGCGCGAAGCGGCCGATGCGTTGCGCCGTTTGCCAGTGGGCGCCCGTCCAGTGGGCGACCCATTGGGTCTATTATCCGGCCGATCCAGCTTTCGTCGGGCGAAATGGCAGTCATGCCAACCAGATCTACCACATCGCCTATCGCCAGACCTTCAGCGGAACCATCCGGCAATATTGTCGCGCCGTCCCGGGAAAGCCGTAATATTTCCCCGCCAATCTGGGCCGAATTTCCGCGGATGAAGACCCTGTCGCCAAGGCTGGCAGCATGTTGCAACCCGGTGACACGCAACGTCCCGCGCCCCAGTTCAACGATACGACCAATTTGAACTGACCGTGGAATGTCACGGATATTGGATGCCAGGCCTGCAAATATATCTTCCACAAGATTCTCTCTTTGTTCGCTGCTTACTCTTTCTAAAGGAATCACCGTTAAGCCTTGGTGAAGTTGGTCGAGGGAGAAGCCCCGATGTTTGAGAAGCTCGAAATCACCGCGATGGCCCAGGCCATGGCATCACATGCGGGGGCGCGCCTTGGGGTGATTTCCCAAAACATGGCGAATGCCGATACGCCGGGTTACAAAGCCCGCGATGTCGCTGATTTCACGACAGTTTGGGAAGCCGGGCAAGACGGCGGCGGTATGCGCGCCACGCGTAATGGTCATTTGGGCAGCTCCGCCCAAACCTTGACGCCAGAAATTATTGCCAGCAGTGGCGCGTCGGCACCGAATGGCAATTCGGTGTCATTGGAAGGCGAGATGGTCAAATCCGTCGAGGTGCGCCAGCAGCATGACATGGCGTTGGCAATCTATCGCACCACATCAGACATCATTCGCACATCGCTTGGCAGAAAGTAGAGGGCGGATAAATGACTGATCTTCTGAGCGCATTATCGTCAGCCGCATCGGGTATGGAAGCGCAATCCATGCGCCTTCGGCACGTTTCTGAAAATATTGCCAATGCGGATACGCCCGGTTATCGGCGCAAAACCATGAGTTTTGACGCATCTTCCGCAGACGGGCGTGTGGTCGCTGGTCCGGTGAAGCTGGACCGGAGTGACTTGGCAAAAATTTACGATCCAGGCAATCCATTGGCCGATGCAACGGGTCACTATGATGGATCGAATGTCGATCTGGTGATTGAAATCGCTGACGCACGCGAAGCGCAGCGCAGCTACGAGGCGAACCTTAAAATGTTCGATCAGGCGCGGCAAATGACGCAAAGCCTGTTCGATCTGTTGCGCCGATAGAAAGGGTCCAGAATGGATATCAGAACTTCAATCGCGGCACAAAGTTATGCTCAGGCCCGTTCGGCTTCTGCGCCAAAGGCACAGACCGGCGGGGCGGAGGCGGGCTTTGCGAAGTTGGTTGGCAGCTTTGCCGAGACGCTTGCCAAGGGCGAACAAACTGCAAAATCGGCAATGACCGGAGGCGCAGACCCGCATGCTTTGGTGCAGGCTTTGGCAGCATCCGAGCTGGCCGTAGAAACTGCTGTCACAGTGCGCGACAAGGTGGTTGAGGCATATCAGGAAATCCTGAGGATGCCGATATGACCGACACAGCCATTTTTGATATTCTGCGGCAAGGCCTGTGGATTTCGGTCGTTATTTCCGCCCCGCTTTTGGCAGTTGCACTGCTTGCTGGCGTTACCATCGGCTTGTTTCAGGCCCTGACGTCGGTGCAGGAAATGACGCTTACCTTTGTGCCAAAGGTCGGTGCGATGCTGATCGTTTTCTGGGTGTCGATGAGCTTCATGACATCCACGCTGGTCGGGTTTTTCCAAAACCAGATTATCCCCTTGATTGCGGGGGGTTAAGCGATGGATGCTGCTGGATATACCACGCTTACACGGCAAACCGGCCTGATGCGCGAAATGCAGGTGGTTGCCAATAACATTGCCAACATCTCGACCAACGGATTTCGCCGCGAGGGTGTGGTTTTCGCGGAATATGTGGCCGATTTGGGTGATGGGCCATCACTGTCGATGGCACATGCCACCGGGCGTAATGTGGATTTGCGCCAAGCCGGGCTGTCCCAGACCGGCGGGGCATTCGATTTCGCCATTCAGGGCGATGGGTTCTTCTTGATCGATACGCCGCAGGGCCAGCAGTTGACGCGTGCTGGCAGCTTTACCCCCTCGGCTGAGGGCGAACTGGTCACCGCTGATGGCCATCGCTTGTTGGATCAGGGCGGTGCCCCGGTTTTTGTGCCGCCAGACGCGGGCAAAGTGGCGATGGGCAGCGATGGCACCTTGTCAGCCAATGGCGTGCCGCTTGGGAAAATCGGCCTGTGGCAGCCAGTCGACAAGACACAGTTGCAGCACCAGTCGGGCACAATGTTTGCGGCATCCGGCGGTGTGGAACCTGCAGAAGGTGGCACCGTGATGCAGGGCTTTTTAGAAGATAGCAACGTTGATGCTGTGTCCGAAATCGCCCGAATGATCACCGTTCAGCGCGCCTACGAATTGGGTCAGACCTTTCTGGACCGCGAGGATGCGCGTGTGCGTGACGTCGTGCAAACGCTTGGAAAATAAGGACATCTGAATGAACGCCCTTCAAATAGCGGCAAGTGGAATGAGCGCACAACAAATGCGGGTGGATGTTGTGGCAAACAACCTGGCCAACATGTCCACCACCGGTTACAACGCGCGGCGCGCGGATTTTGCTGATCTGACATATCTGCAGGTGGCGCGCCCGGGGTCTGTTACAGCGGCCGATGGTACGATTTTGCCGACGGGCATTCAAATGGGCCTGGGTGTCAGGCCGTCTTCGGTCTCGGTCGTTCTGGCGCAAGGCACTCCGACCCAGACCGGCGGCGATTTGGACGTAGCCCTGGAAGGAAAGGGCTACCTTGAGGTGACACTGCCGTCGGGCGTGTCTGCCTATACCCGCGACGGGGCCCTGAAGCGCACCGGCGATGGTTTGATTGTGACATCGGATGGGTATCAGGTGGCACCCGGTATCACCATTCCATCAGACGCACGCAGCATTTCTATAAACGCCGAAGGCGAAGTTTACGCCTACTTCAACGACCAGGTAGCGCCGCAGCTTTTGGGCCAGTTTAACCTTGTGGGTTTTACCAATGAAAAGGGCCTTGAGGCTATGGGCTCAAACCTGTTTTTGGAAACGTCCGCGTCGGGGTCGGCCCAAGTGGGTACACCTGGCCAAGATGGCCTGGCCACATTGCGCCAAGGCTATCTGGAGGAAAGTTCCGTCGATGCTGTCCGAGAAGTCACCGAATTGATCAAAGCGCAACGCGGCTACGAACTGAACGCAAAAGTTATCACTGCCGCCGATCAGATGCTGTCTGCCACCACGCAGGTGCGATGATGTGGCGGATAATTTTCCTTTTGATGCCCGAAATGGCCGCGGCTGACAGCTTGGTCGCCACCCGCACGATAAAAGCGCAAAGCGTGATTCAAATGGCCGATGTTGCGGTCGTTGCAGGCGCAATTCCAGATGCCTTGAACCATGAGGCCGATGCTTTGGGACTTGAGGCAAGGGTCACCATCTATGCGGGTCGGCCAATCATGGCGGCGGACCTTGGTGCGCCTGCTGTAATCGACCGCAATCAAGTTGTGCCACTTGAATACCAATCCGGCGCGCTTGCGATTTTGACGGAAGGCCGTGCCTTGGCGCGCGGCGGGGTGGGCGATGTGATCCGCGTCATGAATCTTTCCTCACGCACTACGGTATCGGGGCGCATTTCTGCCGATGGTACCGTGATAGTTAGCCCCAGATTCTAAGGATGAACGATGAAATATATTTTGTTAAGCTTTGTGGCGCTTGCCAGTTGTTCCCGGCTTGATCAGGTCGGCCGCGCGCCGGAATTTGAACCGATCGAGGGCACCTATCAACATCACGCGCTATATTCGCGCGCGCTGCCCGAAGAAACAGATCTGAATGGCCCGTCGGATGCGTCGTCGCTTTGGACGGCCGGGCAAAGTTCGCTGTTTGGCGACAGGCGTGCCGGGGGGCGAGGGGACATTCTGACTGTCGTCATTGAAATTGACGAAAAAGCAGAGATTTCAAATACAACCGGGCGCAGTCGTTCCGGTAAGGAAAAGCTTGGCATCCCATCACTTTTTGGAATTCCGCAGCGCCTTGACAGCTTTTTGCCAGATGGCGCGACTTCTGCTGATGCGGTCAGCACAACGTCGTCTTCGTCTTTTTCCGGAAACGGAAGGGTGGCGCGCAACGAAAAGCTGACCTTGCGCGTGGCAGCTACGGTGGTTGAAGAACTGCCCAACGGCGTCTTGCGCATTGAAGGACGGCAAGAGGTGCGCGTGAACAACGAGCTGCGCGAATTGTTGGTCTCTGGCTATGTGCGCCCGGTTGATGTCTCGCGGCAAAATGAGATTACATATGATAAAATTGCCGGTGCGCAAATTTCCTATGGTGGGCGTGGACAGATTTCAGACGTTCAGCAACCCCGCTACGGCCAACAAATTGCTGACGCAATTCTGCCGTTCTGATTGCCATGATAAAGAAATTAATTCCGTTACTCTTGGGTTTGACCGGCCTTGGCTTGGGCATCGGCGCGGGCATTTTTCTGCGCCATGCCCCCGCCGAGGATGTGGAAATGGTCAAGGCCGAGGAGCCGCAAAAAGAGCCACCCGAATACGTAAAGCTGAACAATCAATTTGTCATTCCGGTCGTCGAAGCTGGTCAGGTGGCAGCGTTGGTCGTCATATCGCTAAGCCTGGAAGTGAAAGCTGGTGGCACAGATCTGGTTTTTACGCGCGAACCAAAGCTTCGCGATGTCTTTTTACAGGTGCTTTTTGATCATGCAAACGCGGGTGGCTTTCGCGGATCGTTCACCGATGGATCCAACTTGGTGGTCCTGCGGCAGGCGCTGAAAGAGGTGGCTTTTCAGGTGCTCGGCGACACGGTTACAGATATCTTGATTGTCGATATCGGCAGGCAAGACAACTAGAGCGTTTTGCGGCCATTCCGATTCAGGATTCCCATGAGGGCTGATTTGTGATTCCCTCTGCCTATGGCAGATTTTGGGGGTCATTGATGGGCAAAC
>JAYSPY010000015.1:0-1600 GCA_043721855.1 Pseudorhodobacter sp. | reverse complement strand
CGGATCGGGACTGGGCTGATGAACGCCCAAACTGCCAAGGTCCATCTGGAAAAGATGAAGACCGCGCTGATCTGCCGCGCCCAAGCAATGCATGATGGATCTTGGTCCCACGCGGCGCAAGCACGATGAATGACTGAAGTGGCAATCGCGTCGTGCAGCAAACTTGGCGATGTATGCTGGCGCAGAAGCCAACCGGATGGGGTCAGTTTTGGACCGGTATGGCGGAGCAGCCGGTAGTCTTCGGGGATCGGTCTTGTCAGCTCGCCGGTCATTGGACTTTTCGCCAGGCGAACCTAGCTTATGCATATGAAAAACAGCACTGAGACTTCCGTTCTATACAACGCCAACTGCCCTGTCTGTAACTTCGAGATACAGCATTACGCGCGATATGCTGGTGCAACGGGGCTGCCGATCCGGTTTGACGATCTGAACTCGGATGCCCGGGTGCAGTGGGGGCTGGATGCGGATACCGCTGCAAAGCGACTTTATGTGCTGCGCGATGGCACGCTGACATCGGGGATTCCGGCATTTTTGGTGCTGTGGTCGCAGATGCCAAGATATGTGTGGCTGGCACGCTTCGTGGGCCTGCCTGGGGTCAGGCAGGTCGCCTCAGTGGCATATGACTACATTCTAGCCCCGGCGATCTACCGCTGGCACCTGCTGCGTTTGCAAAAACGGGCCACCGGTGAGTTGGACTGACCTCGGGGGCCGACTTGCCGCAAGATGACAACAGCAATGCGGTGCTGAGCAGGCGCGCGCTGATGTTGCTAAATTTCGGCGCGGTGCAGCCTATCGCCACGGGCTTGGCCGCTGATTTCCGTGCGGGCGCACAGGTAGCGCTGGACTGTCGGACGAAGGCCACTCGCAATGCCATGCTGCGCATCGGTTATTTCGGTTCAAGGACCGCCCCGCATCATCAGGCTTTGATCCATGTTTGATGTCGCAATGACACCGTTGCAGCAGGAGACACCGTTTGATTTCGGCCAGGGCGATCTGCTGAAACGCCATCGCGACATGGGCCTTGCCATCGGCAATGACCATAAGCCGCCCATGCGCCGGCGGCGGCGACCCCGCTCCTGCATCGCAAGATCGGCGGCATCTATGTTTTGACGGCGAAGCGGCGGGCAGGCGCCGCTGTGCAACCCATCGTCGGTGCCTATGGTCCCGATGAACCTGCGCCGGTTGAAACTCGGGCAGGTACGTAGCCTGACCATACGCAGACGAAAGTTGGATCCGATGACAGACTGGACCGCGACCCGCGCCGAAGGCGAGAAGATCATGGCGGCTTTCACCCCGCGCATGGGGCGGCGCTACGCCAATGGCCGCAATACCGACAACGGTCCCGGCGGGCACAAGGCGGTATCGGTGCTGTCGCCCTTTATCCGGCGTCGTTTGGTGCTGGAGGCCGATGCGGTGGCCCTCGCGCTGGGTAGTCACGGGCCAGAGGAGGCCGAGAAGTTCATCCAAGAGGTGATCTGGCGAGGCTATTTCAAGGGCTGGCTGGAGCGTCGCCCTCAGGTCTGGGACAGCTACCGCGCGGGGCTTGAGGGGGATTTGTCCGCCCTTGACCGCGACCGCCGCCTGCGCCGCGATGTGGAGC
>JAYSPY010000014.1:0-4276 GCA_043721855.1 Pseudorhodobacter sp. | reverse complement strand
TGCGCGGTTTTTTACAAACCAGGCCAGGTGCGTATGAGCCGCCCTTTTCCTGAAAACGTGGACCTTGCATATGGGGCACAAAGTGACCGATGAAAATAGTAGAAATGCACAAATTATCTGTCATAATGACGAAAAAGATGGGTATATTGTATGGACGAGATTGATCGCAGCATTTTGGCACTTCTGGGGGCCGATGCCCGTATGTCGGTGGCGCTGCTGGCGCGCCGACTAAAGGTAGCGCGGTCCACCATTCAGGCCCGGCTGGAGCGGCTGGAAACCAGCGGCATCATCGGCGGCTATACCCTGAAACTGGGTGAGGCCGCCCGACAGGGGCGGATTCGCGCCTCGATTCTGCTATCAATCGAGGCGCGCGCGCAGGCGGGCATCGTCACCCGCCTGAAATCCATCCCCGAGGTAGAGCGCGCCTTCACCACCTCTGGCCGCTTTGATTTGCTGCTGCAAATTGCCGCCCCGAATACCCAGGTGCTGGATCAGGTGCTTGATGAAATCGGCACCATCACCGGCGTGCAATCGTCTGAAAGCCTGATCCATCTTTCGACGAAAATTGATCGGGCTGTGTAGCGGGGCGGTTTAGTTTGCGGGCAACGCGCGGGTCAGAATCGCCGTAAGAATCGCTTCACGTTCGTCAGTTCCGAATGATCCGATGGTTTTCATTCGGCCCGCAGCCAGCAGATCCGCCAATCCGTGCGCCAGTGCCCAGATGATCGCTTCATCCGCCACGCTGCGCCCGCCTGCGGCATGAACCTGATCGACCAAATGCAAATAGGCCGCCCCAGATGCCCGCGAGAGGTCCGGGTCGCCATGATCCGGCCCGCTTGACCCGAAAAGCAACCGGAATAGTGCAGGACGCTTGGTGGCAAAATCAATATACCCCAATCCGGCAGCAACCAGTTGCGCGCGCGCATCCGGTGCGGCCTCGGCCTCGCGCTTGGCCTGTGCCGCCAGAAATTGGCGGTAGCCTTCGGTGGCAAGGGCGGTCAGCAATCCATTTGCGTCGCCAAAATGTTGCGCCGGAGCGGCATGGCTGACGCCTGCACGGCGCGCAACTTGCCGCAGGGAAAACGCCTCGATGCCATTTTCCGCAAGGTCCGCTTCTGCCGCCACAAGCAGCGCACTGCGCAAATCGCCGTGGTGATAGGGTTTTTCGTCTTTCATCGAACGGTGATGCAATGTCATCTTGGCAGTGTCAAAAGCCGTCTGGGCCAGTGCCGCCGCCTACTGTGCCCGGATCGCCATCCTGATGATCCAAGCCGTCGCGGGCCACCCCGTCATCTGACGCTTTCCCTTGGCGCACGCACGGGTTAGAACCCGCCAAACGCCAAGGGAATGCACGATATGCCGATGGAAAAGACCTTCAACGCAGCCGAGGCGGAAGCCCGCCTTTATGCCATGTGGGAGGAGTCTGGTTCCTTCAAAGCCGGGGCCAATGCCAAACCCAAACCCGACGGCTCGCCTGCTGAGGCCTTTTCCATCGTCATCCCGCCACCCAATGTCACCGGCTCGCTGCATATGGGCCATGCCTTCAACAACACCTTGCAAGATATCCTGATCCGCTGGCACCGCATGCAGGGGCATGACACGCTTTGGCAACCCGGCACCGATCACGCCGGCATCGCCACCCAGATGGTGGTGGAACGTGACCTTGCCCGCCAAGGTCTGCCCCCCCGCCGAGACATGACCCGCGAAGCCTTCACCGCCAAAGTATGGGAACAAAAGGTCAAATCCGAAGCCACCATTCTGGGCCAGTTGAAACGCCTCGGGGCCTCCTGCGACTGGTCGCGCACCGCCTTCACCATGGACCCAAACTTCCACGACGCTGTGATCAAGGTGTTTGTGGAGATGTATAACAAAGGCCTCATCTATCGCGGCAAACGTCTGGTGAACTGGGACCCGCATTTTGAAACCGCGATTTCCGACCTCGAGGTTGAAAACATCGAAGTCGCAGGCCACATGTGGCACTTCAAATACCGCCTCGCGGGCAATGAGACCTATGAATACATTGAAAAAGACGAAAACGGCGCAGTCACCCTGCGTGAAACCCGCGATTACATTTCCATCGCCACCACACGGCCCGAAACCATGCTCGGCGACGGCGCGGTGGCGGTGCATCCGTCCGACACCCGCTATGCGGCTATCATCGGAAAAATGGTCCACCTGCCGCTGTGTGACCGCCTGATTCCGATCATCGCCGATGAATACCCGGACCCCACTTTCGGCTCCGGTGCCGTCAAGATCACCGGCGCGCATGATTTCAACGATTACGCCGTCGCCAAGCGCGGGGGTATCCCCTGCTACCGCCTGATGAACACCCGCGCCCAGATGCGCGACGACGGCGCGCCTTACGCCGATGCCGTGATCCGCGCCCGCGAGATCGCCGCCGGATCACCGGCAACGGAAGGTGAGGTGGATAGCCTCAACCTTGTCCCCGAAAAATACCGTGGGCTGGACAGGCTGGAGGCGCGCAAACTGGTGATCGCCGACATCACCGCCCAAGGCCTCGCCGTCACCACGCTGGTGAAATCCATCGACGCGGAAACAGGCTCCGAACACCTGCACCTCGAACCCGTGGTCGAGGCGAAAAAGATCATGCAGCCGTTCGGCGACCGATCAAAAGTGGTGATCGAGCCGATGCTGACCGACCAATGGTTCGTCGATACTGCCCAAATCGTCGGCCCCGCACTGGACGCCGTTCGCACCGGCAAAACCAAAATCATCCCGCAATCAGGCGAGAAGACCTATTACCATTGGCTGGAAAACATCGAGCCATGGTGCATCAGCCGCCAGCTTTGGTGGGGGCATCAAATTCCGGTTTGGTATGGGCAGAGCATTGCTGACGGAATGTCAGTGGCAGAGCACGGTCAAGCCGCTTTGACGAATAGCCCAATGAAGACTTTCTGTGCTTCATCTGAGCAAGAAGCGCTGGAACTTGCGCGCACATATTATGGTGCTGGCATTGAAGTCGCGTTTTCCAATTATGATCTTCTTCCCCCATCTGATGGTGAGCGCAAACAACCAAATCCATCGAATTTTGGCATTGGATCCCCAGCGTTTGTAGAATTGCGAAAAGTTACTCTCGCCCGCGACCCCGACGTTCTCGACACTTGGTTCTCCTCCGGCCTCTGGCCCATCGGCACCCTTGGCTGGCCCAACCAAACCGATGAACTCAAAAAATACTTCCCGACCTCCGTCCTCGTCACCGGGCAGGATATCCTGTTCTTCTGGGTCGCGCGCATGATGATGATGCAAATCGCGGTGCTGGATCAAGACTTGCCCCTCGAAAAGCGCATCCCCTTCCACACCGTCTACCTGCACGGCCTTGTGCGCGACGCCAAGGGTAAGAAAATGTCGAAATCCCTCGGCAACGTCATCGACCCGCTTGAAATTATTGACGAATACGGCACCGATGCGCTGCGCTTTGCCAATGCCGCCATGGCCAGCCTCGGCGGTGTCTTGAAACTCGACACCCAGCGCATCGCAGGCTATCGCAATTTCGGCACCAAACTGTGGAACGCCTGCCGCTTTGCCGAAATGAACGGCGTCTGGGACGGCAACGCCACGGGCGCAGTCCCTACCCCACAAGCCACCGTCAACAAATGGATCATCGGCGAGGCCGCCAAAACATTGGCCGAAGTCAACGACGCCCTGACCAATTTCCGCTTCGACCAGGCCGCCGACGCGCTTTACAAATTCGTCTGGGGCAAGGTTTGCGACTGGTATGTCGAATTCGCCAAACCCCTGTTTGATGGCGAACACGCGGGCGAGACCCGCCAGACCATGGCCTGGGTGCTGGATCAATGCATGATCCTGCTGAACCCCTTCATGCCCTTCATCACCGAAGAGCTGTGGCCCACCACCGGCACCCGCGCCAAAATGCTGATCCACACCGATTGGCCCAGCTACGGCGCAAACCTGATCGACGCCGCCGCCGATACCGAAATGAACTGGGTCACCACCCTGATCGACGAAATCCGCTCCGCCCGCGCCCAGATGCACGTGCCAGCGGGGTTGAAGGTAGATATGGTATCAACCGCCATGACCACCACCGCCACAGATGCATGGTCCCGCAACGAGGCGCTGATCAAACGCTTGGCCCGGATCGAGTCCCTGACCCCCGCCACCAGCACCCCCAAAGGCGCTATCACCGTCGCGGTGACAGGTGCCACCTTCGCGATCCCCCTCGCTGGCATCATCGACATCGCGGAAGAAAGATCCCGCCTCACCAAAGCCCTCGAAAAACTGGGCAAAGAAATCGGGG
>JAYSPY010000013.1:0-49703 GCA_043721855.1 Pseudorhodobacter sp. | reverse complement strand
TGCCGCATCAGGATTGGTGGGGATCCATTGGGTGGCACCCGCCGGGCTTTTGGTTTGCTGCCATTCAAAGCCAAACAGATTGTCAAAATAGTTATTGTCCCAGCGGATCGGGTTTACGGTCCATGCCCCCTCCAGACCGCTGGTGATGGCATGTTCGCCCATACCGCCGCCAAACTCACTTTTCCAACCAAAGCCCTGCTGGTCCATGCCTGCACCTTCGGGTTCGCGCCCAACAAGTGTTGCGTCCCCTGCCCCGTGTGCTTTGCCAAAAGTGTGACCACCCGCGATAAGCGCTACAGTTTCTTCATCATTCATCGCCATGCGGGCGAAGGTTTCCCGAATATCGCGCGCTGATGCCAAGGGATCTGGATTGCCGTTTGGCCCCTCCGGATTGACATAGATCAGGCCCATCTGCACGGCGGCAAGCGGGTTTTCAAGCTGGCGATCCCCGGTGTAGCGGCCATCGCCAAGCCACGTATCCTCGGTGCCCCAATAAATATCTTCCTCCGGCTCCCACACATCTGCGCGGCCCGCGCCAAAACCGAAGGTTTTAAGACCCATGGTTTCCATGCCAACATCGGCGGCAAGGATCATCAGATCAGCCCAGGAAATTTTTGACCCATATTTTTGCTTGATTGGCCACAGCAACCGCCGCGCCTTGTCCAAATTGCCATTGTCGGGCCAACTGTTCAAAGGCGCAAAGCGCTGTGTGCCGGATGACGCGCCGCCACGACCGTCACCCGTGCGGTAAGTGCCTGCACTGTGCCAGGCCAATCGCACGAAGAAGGGGCCATAATGGCCATAATCAGCAGGCCACCATGCCTGACTTGTGGTCATCAGTGCCACAAGATCGCCTTTAAGTGCATCAAGATCCAGCGTTTTGAACGCATCCGCATAGCTGAACTCAGCACCCATCGGGCTGGATTGGGCCGAGTTTTGGTTCAGAATTTTCAGGTTCAACTGATTTGGCCACCAGTCGCGGTTCGACCGCAAGGCGTGGCTGGCGTGCCTCGGTGCGCCGTGCATCACCGGGCACTGTCCGCCGCTGGTAGGTCCATTTCCGTCCATCTGTTATCCAATCCTGATTGCGTTACCGCAGTGCTGTTTACTTTCGCGCGACTGACACTGAACGCCTCTAGCGGGTGCAGACCCGCCACCACGCTTTTTCCGACAGCTATGATACAGGGTGTGATCGCGTCTATGTCCCAATACCCTGTAGCAAGCTATTGCCATTAGTTTAAGTTGAATTTTCTGATTGTAACGATAAGCTGGCCTTATGATAAACCTGACCCTGAAGCAATTTCGCTATTTTGAAGCTTTGGCCCGCCACCGCCATTTTGGCCGTGCCGCCGATGCATGCGCGATCACGCAGCCCGCTTTGTCTATGCAGATGAAAGAGTTGGAAAAGACACTCGGCACGCCGCTGTTCGAGCGGGCGGCGCGGCAGGTGCAGCTGTCTGGTTTTGGCGAAGAATTTTCACTGCGTGTGCGCGACATTCTGCGGTGCGTGGATGAATTGCAAGAACTTGCACTCGCGTCGCACGACAGGCTGATGCGACGGCTGCGCATCGGGATCATCCCAACGATTGCGCCCTACCTTTTGCCGACGCTGATCATCAAATTGACCGAGATGAACGGCGACATCGACCTTCATGTTCGTGAGACAGTGACGCCCAAGCTTATTCAAGAGGTGATGGATGGCAGGCTTGATTGCGCAATTGTTGCTTTGCCGATCTCGGAGCCGTCCTTGCGCGAAGTGGCGCTGCTGTCCGAAGATTTCGTCTTGGTGCGGCCGATAAAGGATGCCGCCTTGCCGGTGCCCGACCGCGAAAACCTGCGCGAAATGCGATTGTTGTTGCTGGAAGAAGGCCATTGCTTTCGCGATCAGGCGCTGTCGTTTTGCAATGTCCCATCGGGCCGGCCCCGCGAAATGTTGGATGCGAGTTCGCTGTCGACTTTGGTTCAAATGGTCGGTGCGGGCATTGGGATAACCTTGATCCCACAAATGGCGGTGGCGGTGGAAACCCGGCAGCAGACGGTATCTGTGGTGCGTTTTGCAGGTCAGCAGCCGTCACGGTCGATCGGGATGATCTGGCGCAAGACCAGCCCGCTTACCAAGCAGCTTTTGCAGGTTGCCGAAGTGGTGCGTCAAGCGACCTGCGCCTTGCAAGCCCAAAACGACAGTAGTCCGGCAGGCAGGGCCACCGACTACTGAAACACGCCGGCCGCAACACAAAACCGATGACGCGCGACCAAACTTCATGTCACACAGATGCAGCCATCCATTACGCATTGAATCCACAAAAGCCAAAAAGCCGCAGGTTTGCGCCCGCGGCCTTTGTCAAGCCCAGCACCGTGATGGTGGGGTTAAAGCGGTGGGCGGCCACGCAGCGCGCGTGCAACCATCGCAACGACAAACAGAGCGATGAACACAAAGAACAAGATTTGTGGAATACCCGCCGATGTGCCCGCAACGCCGCCAAAGCCAAGGGCAGCGGCGACAAGCGCTATAACAAGAAAAGTAAGGGCCCAGCCAAGCATGGGAATCTCCGTTGATAATGAGGCGTCAGAAGCCACTGCGAAATCAACACGGTTTGCCGCCGACGGTTCCCGTGTTGCGCCAGATTTGAAAGGGCTTGGGCAATTTAGCCCCGAAAGCCCGGCAAATCACAGATGATCACGCGAAATGTAGCGCCCGGCAACACATATCGGGCTGCGAGCAGACTTCACGCCGCGTGCCACTGGATTGGCCGCCCGCGCTACCGGGTTTACTAAGCGGCGTCGTCCGCATCATCTGATGTCGGTGCCATTAACGGGAATTCAAGCCGCACCATGTAACTGTCATTCTGTGGCCCAACGGTCAGTTTTCCCATCAACTGCGATGCGAAAGCCGTCAGAAGTTGATGGCCAAGCCCCGTATTTTCCAAGCTGGACGACACCGCAGCTGGGGCGTCAGCGCTGAACGGATTTGACACTTCGAGAACCGCATGATCAGCCGCTATGCGCTGCAAACTGATCCTGAGATTGGTTTTGCCGGGGTTGGAAGGGCTTGCGTGCTTTAGCGCATTGGTCAACGCCTCGGTCAAAATCAAAGACAGCGGAACTGCCTGATCCGGCGTCAGTCGGATGTCATCAAAGGTTGTTTTTGCGTCTACAGCTTGCTCAGGCCGCGCGCCCATCCGCAGCACTTGCGATACGATGCTTTCCAACAGCTCGTCCGCCCGCACATCAATCAACCCACTGGTCTGGTAAAGTTCGCGGTGAACGGTTGCCAGGCTCATCACCCGGTCATGCAGGCTGCGCAGCAACAAACGCGCTTCCGGGTTGGTGGATTTTCTGATCTGAAGGTTCATGATCGATGCGATAAGTTGCAGGTTGTTTTTCACCCGGTGGTGCACCTCGCGCAAAAGAACGTCTTTCTGGTGGATGGAATCTTCCAGAACGGCCTCGTCATGCATCACCGCTGCGATCATCCTTTCATAAGCGGCGCCAACTTCGCGCAATTCATTTGGTGCCGCTGACAGGTCTGGCGGGTTTATCCTGCGATTGCCATTGGCGAAGTCGATGATCGACCGCCGCAGCGCGCGCACATGGCGCAGAACCTGGCTTTCGGCTGCAAGAAAAGCCACCAGCATGCTGGCCAACCACATCGCCAAAGGAAAGACCCAAAGCGGCAAAAAGCCAACGAAAGACGAATTCGCGTTGATTGCCGCGGGCCATGATCCCAGCACATAAAACGATCCCGGAACAATCGCCATCACGGCAAAACTGCGGGTTTCCCCCGAAGGCACCGTATCGCGGAATGTTGTCGGTTCTTTTCCCACAAACTCGGGCAGTTTCCGATGGACCGGAAGGCGATCTTGCGCCGTTGCAATTCCGTAAATCTCGGTCAGCACAGTGCCTTCACCATCAAAGGTTATCAAGGCAAGGGGTTGCGATGTGTTACCCGTGGCCGTGTTTGGGGACGCTTGGCTAAGGGCCAATGCGCGGTGCGGCAATGACAGGGATACAAACCCAACCAAAGCCCCGTCTGAAAGTCTGACCGGATGGGAAATTATCAACACCGACTCGCCACTGATCGGGCCTTTCGGGTTCACGCTCATCGTCGGCTTGGGATCGGCTAAAATTTTGACCAGCGCCGGATTGCCCGCAAAATTATAAGCTTTACCCGTGGACGCGCATGTCATGTTGCCGTCAAGCGGAATGAACGTGGCCAGGCTGAGGTTACTTTCGCTTTTGACCAAATCACGCATGACATCAGTGCAACGGCCCAGATCATCAAAGTCGTGAACAATCGTGCTGGCCAAGGCTGCCGCAAGGCCGCGCGCGCGGCTGATTGCGTCGATCTGGCCCGATGCGGCCAACAAGGTTTCGCCAAACAATGCGGATTCCCAGCGCGCCTGCGATTCAATTTCGAACTTTTGCGCTTGATTATACGACAATAAAGCCAGCGGCATCAGCGCAATACCAAACGCCGCCATAAGGCGAAATCCAAGCCGCCCAAATACCGGGCCGCGTACCGTCTTTGGGATCATGCGACGGCGCGCCCCGATTGCAAGACAACGGCCAACACCGCAGAATCTGAAAGTGCCGGATTTCCGGTTGGCGCTGCCATTCCCATAAGATCACACAGCCTTGCGCGGGCACGGTTGGCACGGCTTTTGGCAGTGCCCGTGGCCACACCCATCATGACCGCTGCCTCTTCATACGAAAAACCGTTGGCACCGACCAATATCAGCACCTCGCGATGTTCGGCCGATAACTGGTTAAAAGCGCGAAGAAATTCAGAAAATGCCAGCTTGCCGTCATGCTGCGGCAACACAGACAGGCTTGCCGCATGGATGCCGTCGGGATCGGCCACTTCGCGGCTGGCTTTGCGGCGGTTGGAAAAGAACGTGTTGCGTAAAATCGTAAACAACCAGGCCCGCAAATTCGTACCCAACGCAAATTTGTCAAAATTACTCCAGGCTTTGACGATGGTATCTTGTACCAGATCATCAGCGGCAGCGTGATTGCGGGTCAGTGACATGGCAAATGCACGCAAATCACGAACGTGATTGGTGATTTCGTCGCGCGGGTCTGCCAACGAGTCCGTCATGATTTTTTTTCTTTTTCGCGCAGTTGCGCCAGAAGTATGGCAAACCGGTCCGGCAGATCTTCGGTCAGCGACGCTTGGTAGACCCGTTTCAGATTTTCATCTATCTCACGCGTGACTGACAAACTGTTGGAACGCCGGCGGGGCAGTTGCGGCCCTTTAGACTTGTCGCGCATTACAAAATTTCCTACCTTGTCGTCTGACACTTTTATTTCCAACCCGCACCCACCCATGGAACCTAACGTGTATGTTGTGCGTTTGGTTCCCGATAGTGCAAAAAATTTGGGGACAATGATGAATGCATCTGAAGAAACCACCCTTAGCGCCGAAATTGCCCGGCATTTGCCCTATCTGCGCCGCTACGGACGCGCGTTGACGGGCAATCAAGTCAGTGGCGACAGATTTGCCGCAACCACGCTGGAGGCGTTGCTGGAAGATATGTCGGCAATGCGTGTGGTGCCAGAGCCTAAAGTTGCATTGTTTCATGCGTTTCACCGAATTTGGTCAAGTGCCGGATCACCACTGGGCGAACCTGATACTGGTCTGTCAGCCCGTGCGCAGAGCCATATGATGAAGCTGACACCAAATTCTCGTGAGGCGCTGCTACTGAATGTGATCGAAGGTTTCTCGGTGGAACAGATTGCTGCGATCATGCAGCTGGACGCCGAAGAGGTGGAACACTTTATCGACGTGGCGGTGACAGAGATGAAAGCATCAGTCGCCGGTGCGGTGTTGGTGATTGAAGATGAAGCAATCATAGCGCTGGATATTGTTGATATCGTTCGAGATGTTGGCCACCGTGTGACCGGAACCGCGCGGACGCATGTTGAAGCTGTAGCGCTGGCGCTGGCCGATCGGCCTGATCTTATTTTGGCGGATATCCAGCTCGCAGATAAATCCTCCGGCATCGCGGCGGTGAATGAGATTTTGGCAGCGTTCCCCGACACCCCGGTAATTTTCATCACGGCCTTCCCGGAACGCCTGCTGACAGGGCATCGGCCAGAGCCGGCCTTCTTGATCACCAAACCCTTCACCGAAGACCAACTGCGGTCTGCGGTTGGACAAGCAATGTTCTTTGCGTCGACCGAAACCCTGGTTGCGTAAGGACGGTCAAATCTGACATTCAAAAAGCCGGGGTTCGCCCCGGTTTTTTTATGTTTTACAATAAGATACAGATTTTTTCGGGAACCGAAACTGCTGTGGCGCGTTTTATTGATGCACTGGCTCAAAGTTTCGGGCGGCATTCTTGAAAGGACTTCACCATGTTTCGCATATCCCTGCTCGCACTGTCTTTCGCGGCATTAAACGGCACCACTGCACTTGCAGAGGTTGAAAAGGTCGCCGAGGTAAAAGTGACCGCCGATGTGACCGCGATCCAAAATGAAAAAGCTGCGGCTTACTGGTCAAACATTGCGGCAGATTTGCAAAACGCAATCCTTACGCGCCTTGTTGACCGCGTGGCGGAAGATGGCGCAACCATCACGATTGATTTGCGCGAAGTGGAACTCGCCAGTTCCTTTGAACGTGCAATCAATGCGTCTGATGCGGTTCTGGTCGGTCAGGTCAATGTGTCGGATGACAACGACAATACCAATTTCAATGCTTATGAGCTAAGCGTTTCCTTGGGCACAGCAGCGTCTGTCTCGGCAGATGGCACAGCGTATTATTTTGATACCCTTGATACGCCAGAGGCTTACCAAGCGCTGGTAAATTCGTTTGCCGACAACGTGGTCAAGCGCCTTGATTGACCGTCAGCAAAGGGATTGGCGTGCATCGCAGCCTTGCTGCGAAAATTGAAGCATCAAGCGCGCTCCGAGATTTCGGTGCGCGCCAACAACTCGGCAATTGTTTGCGATGAAAAGGGTCGGTGCAAAACCAACAGTCCACCCGGATTTCGTTCAGCAGAATCGCCAGTAAAGACCACCTTTGCCCCACGGTCATCAAGCACGCGCGCTAAAGCAGTTTTAGAAAAACTGGACGGATCAAGATGAACAAACGCAAGCTTCACATCGGGATACCCTTGCACGGTTTCGCAAGCGGCCTCAAATGTCAGGGCGACCAGAACGGTTGCGGACTCGTCATAGTCCGATACATTCAGGGCAAGGTCGTAGGCAATAATCTCGATCGGTTCAACGACAAGGTAGACAGGGTTGTTCATCACGCTCTCCGGCACATTTCTGCAGTTGTCATTGCAGAGATGGCCGCGCGTCGCATTAATCTGCGACATAGTTTTCAAGGAATGTAAAATATGCTGGTAACGTCTTGTGACACTTGTCCGCTGCGCGTGATGCCCCTTTTCGTACCTTTCAGTCCCAGCGAGCTTGCCTTCATGCGGCGTTTTAAAACCGGCGAGCAAACGTTTGATCGCCATGCGACCGTGCTGTATGAAGGCACGCGGTCACCAACGCTTTACACGGTGCTGTCTGGCTTGGGGACACGGTCTGTTTTGCTTGAGGATGGCCGCCGACAAGTGCTTAACTTTGTCTTCCCCGGCGATTTTATCGGGTTGCAGTCAAGCTTGATGGGCGAAATGAAACATACCATTACGGCGTCCACACCAATGGTGCTGTGTGCGTTTGACCGTGCCCGACTGTGGGAAATGTTTCGAGACCACGCAGAACGTGCGTATGATCTGACGTGGATCGCTGCGGTAGAGGAACATTTTCTAGGCGAAACCATCGTGACGCTGGGACAGCGCGACGCAACCGAACGTCTGGCCTGGGCGTTTATGCGGATATGGCGGCGGCTTTCAGCGGTTGGATTGGTGCGCGATGGGTCTGTGCCCTTGCCATTTCGTCAACAGGATATGGCCGACGCTTTGGGCCTGTCTTTGGTGCATACCAACAAGACCGTAGCACGCCTGAAAGAACGTGGGCTGGCTGCGTGGCAAGCAGGCAGGCTTAGCATTCCTGATATGAAAGCGATTGCCTTGACCGCCGGCGTTTCAGACGAACGCGCCGAAATCCGGCCGATCCTTTGAACGGATTTCGCACGGTCTGGCCATTTGGCTGAGCCTTTGAAAGTGGGGCGTTTGAAAGTGGGGCGGGTGAAGGTGGGGCTCCGCTCTATCATTCCTCAGGTTTCGCGAACTGACATAATCCACCCATTCTGACCGTCAGCACAGCCTGACGGTCAGACAGAATTTTCAAAATACAGCGCCAATCAATCCCGAGATGACAAAGGTTTGGTCCGTGGGAATTCTGACGCCAATGCTTGCGCGACATTGTTCAATGACTTTGCGACGCGCTGCCGTTCATCTTGCAAAATGCGTTTGGCATCTTTCATCAATCGGTCGCGCGGCGCAGCCAAAATCTGGTTTTCAGACGCAGATTGCGGCAACAATGCCGCGACAGTGGCCCCGGCGATAGCGAGGGCAATGGCGGCTGTAACAGGGTTGTCACGCACCGCATCGGCACCCGCTTTTGTTGCCGAAACCCGCAAGGTATAGGCACGCTCGCGGGCAGACAATGTGGCTTCGCGGGCGCTGTCGCTTAGGCTTTCCAGACCGCGCGACATGACCCGCCGCACATCTTTTGCCAATGATGCCAAAACGTCGGCCCGGCTTTTGGCAAGATCGGCGGCGGGGGCAAGATTGTCGCGCACCGCCGCATTGATCCGCGCGATAAGCCCATCAGCGCGACGCCGCAAGGCATCCGCGTCTTGCATCCACACCGCGTCAGTCTCTGGCAATTCCGAAACCGGACCGCCTTCATCTTCCCAGCGCGCTTCAGCCTCGAACCGGGTGCCGGCAAGCGCTGACGGGTCTGGCCGGGGGGTGTTACGCCGCCCAAGGATCAACCATGCCAAACCAACCGCCGTTACCGCCAAAGCCAAGGGATTTGCACGCACCGCCGCGTCAAGCGCTTGAGTGTAAGACCCGGAATTGGCTTTCAGCAAAGACATACCGTCCGACAACAGCCCATCCAGCGAAAATCTTTGGCGCAGCATGTTCATTGATGCCGAAAGAGCATCACGATCTTGATCCAGTTGCGCCTCGATCTGGCGCGGAGTTTTATCGCCGAAGGTTTGATGTTGCATCAGATGTGACCATTGATTTAAGGGTTTCGGCGTCTTGGCGCAGATTTGCCATGACGCGCTTTGGTGCCAGATTTGAGGGCTTAAGCCGTGAAAGCGCCATTTGCGCCAATATATACGCCACCGCCAGCACACCAACGCCGACAGCTATACCAGCCCAAAACGGTGACAGCCCGGCCGCAACCAACCCGGCAACAGCAGCGCCAGCCAACACGTTCAGGCCTGTGATCGCCAGGAACGCCGCGATTGCCAACTTGAACAGTGCAGAGGTGGCATCCGATAAGCTGCGCTTGGCCTCGGCGGTGGCAAGGGCGAATTCGCCCCTGACCAACCGCGCAAAGCCTGACACCACGTCGCCCACAAGACCTGCCGGACTATCGTCAGTCGTTCTGTGCGACGGGTCAGTCATGACATGCGGTCGTTCTTGCTGGAGGCAGACGAGGCCCGCAAAAAGCGCGCAAGTGCAAAGCCTGCAATTGCAGCACCCGCAGCAAACGCACCCGGATTACGCCGTGCCAGCGCACGCACATCATCGGCAATTTCAGATATGCTGCGGCCATGCAGTGCGTTTGCCGCCGAAGAAACACCCCCTGCCACTGCCGACAGAACCCGCCCCTGAATGGACCCTGCATCCGGTGCTTCTGCGGCGCGACGCAGGGTTTCAGCCAATTTATCGCCGCTTTCGCTTAGCGCATCGCGGGCGTCATCCAGACGAGACACGGCTGCGTCGCGAATAGCGGCACCGGTATCTGCTGCATGCGACGATACGTCCGATACAAAGTCACCCACCGTTTCTTTTGCGACATCTGCCGCGTGCGAAGCGGAATCTACCGCGGCCTGCGCACCATCTTTAAAATTGTCAGTCATGCTTTTGATTTTCGAATTCATCGTCGTCTCCATTGGTTAAATCGTTGTTCTCTTTTGCCCACCACGCAATGTGACAAGGGCGAAAAACTGCATATCTCGCGTGCTGGATAGTGGTTTGTCGCCCGCAAGGATTGAAGCGCCCGGCACCTGATCAGCCCAGTTTCCCAGTCTCATCCAGCAATGTGATCAGCTCGTTCTTCATGTCCATCAAGGCGTCGCGGTGCCCTTGGGGCAAGCTCGCCCCTATCGCGCGGTCAAACGCAGTGACCACGTTATCTTCACCGCTGCGCACCTGATCCATCACGTCGAAGTCTATGGAATCGAACACCGCACGAAGGGACACCACCGCGACATTCACCGTCCCCATCAGTGATCCGTCAACATCAGGCTGACCACCCATATCGCGCACCATACCGTTCAAGCGGCCAAGATGATGGCTATGCAAATCCCTGAACCTTGTTGCTGTGTCCTGAAAGGCAGGCTCTGCTTTCTCGACCATTTTTGTGAAACCGCGCTCTGTATCCACGCTAAGTCTGTGCAACTGCGACACTGCATCCAGACCATCGGTGGCGCTTAGACCGCCCAAACGGTTTGTGTCACCAAACAAGGTCATGTCGAACACTCCGATTTCAACTATGTCCTGCAAGCAACGCGAGACGCGTGGGTTGGGTTCCCAAAAAATCGGGCGCAAATTTGCAGTGAGGGTCAGGGAACCATTCTGGCATGACCGCGTTTTCTACCTGAGCCGCATGTGACTGACCTTTGTCCCCTCTCGGGTCCGTCCGTAGTTTTTGTGTTGGTTCCGCGCTCCTCTTTCCCTGGAGCATGACTTAGGCCGCAGGTTTGACCTGCGGCCTTTTTTTATGGTCAGACCAAGGATGCTTACCGCGCAGCCGTCGCGGCAGCGATGCGCGGCTTCACGATTGCAAGACCGCGGCGTTTTACCTTGGTGGTCGGTTCCGTTGCTGCGCGCGGTGCGATGTCTTCAAACGCCAGCGACAGTGCCTCTTCCATCGACGTTGCGCAGAAATCTGCACCAATTTCCTCGATCTCGGCCATTTTACTGTCCGAGACCCGTCGTGGGGGGGCGCCGTCATTCAGGTTGATCGACGATTGCCAAAGCACCAGCCCAACCCGCAAGTGCGGCGCTGTTCGCTTCAATCGCCGAATGTGCAGTAAGGATGCACGCGATGGATCGGTGTCCAGAAAATTCAGCACCACGCAACTTGCATCCATCTTGATCACGGCGTCAAACCTGCTGGGCGTCAAATCGGAATGCGAAAGTATAGTGACTTGCGCACCCTCGGATGCGGCTGCTTGACCCAACATGCCTGCAGCCACATCATCAAGCCTGGTCCTGCCACCCATCACGATCAGCTTTCGCCCGGCACCAGCAAGCACAGCCCCGGCAAGACCGGTTTTGACGCCCGTATCCGGCAGATCACCTTCGGTGCTGTTTTGTCCTGCAATGGTCGCGTGCGCCTCGGCCAACTCGTCCGCCACAACGGGATCAAGTTCGCCCAAAAGCCGCTCGGCTGCATCGGCGAACCGGGTCAGTTGGTCTTGCGAAAGCATGCCACGCGCATAGTCACCTTGCGCAAGCAACATGGCCGGGATGCCGACATCGCTGTGGTAATCCGCGATCATGTCCTCTTCCAGAGTTTCTTCTGCGCGCAATGTGCTTTCAACCGTATCGCCAACCAAAAGCCTTTGGTAAAGCCGCGAATGGGCCGCCAAGACCGGCTTGTCGCCGAACAGCACATCGAACACCGCGAATTGCGGGATGTGGCGGCCCACAACCACCAGGCACACCGTCAGCGGCGTTGCCAATACCAACCCCATCGGGCCCCAAATCCATGTCCAGAAAATCGCCGAAATGATGATGGAAAGCGGGCTGACACCGGTTCTGGACCCATAGATCCACGGTTCGATCACGTTCGATGTGATCATTTCAACCGCAAGAAACAACACCCCGGTCCAGATCACCATCGACCAGTCGGGCGACACAGCAAAGGCCAGAAACAGCGGAAAGACCGCCGCCAAAATTGCACCAATATACGGCAAAAAGCGTAAAACCAGCGTCAGCATCCCCCACAGCACAGCGTTCGGCACATCGATCAGGGTAAGGCCAATTCCGATTGGGACCGCATAAATGACGTTGACCAACAGCTGGATCAGCAAGTATGTCCCAACTTTTGTGCCTGCATCTTCAATTAGTTGCGTTGTCCTGTTGATATCATTTGCGCCTACAAGGCGAATAAACCTGTCGCGCAGCTCGTCACGCTCAAGCAACATGAACACGACCACAACGATCACCAAACCCGCCGTGGCCACAGGGCTGATCAGCGGAAAAACCAAATCGCGCAGGGTTTCAAACACACCGCGCTTTTCGATCACTTCAACCGCAAGCGGCCCGCCCGTGCCATTGGCCTCGGCGTCCTGTGGCATGACCTGCGAAAGCTTCGAGTTAATTTCCCCGAGCATATTCGACAATCTGGCCACCAATCCATTTTCGGGGCCGGTATCTTGCAAAGCATCCAATTTTTGAACGATATTGCCCTGAAACCTTGGCAGTTCTTGTGCCAGTTCGCCAACCTGGCTTGCAACAACCAACGCAAACAGCCCGATCGCGGCAAAGGCCAGCGTCACCGTCAGCAAGACGGACGCGATCATCGGCAGGCCAGTGCTGCGCAGTCGGCTGACAAGGGGTGACAAGGCAAACGTGATCAGCATCGCGATGGCAAGCGGAAGAAACACATCCTGGCCAAAATGCAAGGCGGCGATGATGGCAATGGTGGTTATGACACTGCCACCTGCCAGATTTCGCGCCAAAGCCAGCCTTGGTTGTCGAAAATCAGATCCGTCTTGTGATTCCGACAATTTTGGCACGGCATATCACCTTTCGCTTGTTACAAAAAACGCAGATCGCAGGCGGTCCGTTCCCGCGATGACGCAATTCTCTGGGGTGTTTCAATTTGCTATCCTTAAGCATCCGGCTTGCTGTCCACGACTGTTGGCTGGCTACTTTGCACCCCACCCAAGATTACGGACACCTCATGCGCGCCATCGGTCAGGGTCAAAGACACGCCGTTTTGATCCAGCGGCAAAGTCGTGCCGTTCAACTGCGCAGACGCAACGCCGTGACCCGAATTTTCAGGGTTGAACACGGTGATCTGCACCCGGGCAGCGCCCAGCGTAACTGTCGCCGAAAGCTTTGGCCAGTGTTTTGGGAAACACGGATTTAGCTGTAATGTCTGTCCTGCGCGGGACAATCCCAACAGCCCTTCAACCCCCGCGCGGTACATCCATCCGGCAGACCCGGTGTACCAGGTCCATCCACCGCGCCCTGCATGTGGTGCAGTCGAATACACATCCGCCGCCACAACATAGGGTTCCACCTTATAGCGATTGGCATCATCCGCGGTCAGCGCATGATTGACCGGGTTCAACATGGCGAACAGTCGCCCGGCTGCACTGCCATCTCCCAGCTTTGCATGCGCAAGGATGGCCCACATTGCGGCATGGCTATACTGCCCGCCATTTTCGCGCAAACCCGGTGGATAGCCTTTGATATAGCCGGGATCCATGGGTGTGCGATCAAACGGTGGTGCAAACAACAAGGCAATGCCGGGGTCTGGCCGAACCAGATGCGTCGTCATTGACGCCATCGCGGTGCGCGCACGCGCGGGGTCAGCGGCACCCGACAGCACGGCCCAAGATTGTGCAATGCTGTCGATCCGGCATTCGTCTGATGCGGCGGACCCAAGCAAGGTTCCATCATCAAATGTGCCACGCCGATACCAAGCACCATCCCAGGCATTATCCTCTATTGCCTTGCGAACCGCAGCCGCATGCGCGCGCCAACGCTGCGCGCGCGCGGCATCCCGGCTGTCGGCCAGCGGGGCCATCATGTTGATCGTTGCGATCAAAAGCCAACCCAGCCAAACGCTGGTGCCTCGGCCACCTTCACCGACGCGGTTCATCCCGTCATTCCAGTCGCCGGTGCCCATCAACGGCATGCCGTTTTCGCCTGTCAGGGTCATGGCCAGATCAAGACCAAGGGCACAATGTTCGAACACGCTTGCGGTGGTTTCCGAAATCGACGGCAGGTAAAAATCATCATGCACCCCGGGCGGCACCGCTGGCCCTTGCAAGAACGGCACTTGCGCATCCAGAATGCTGTGATCGCCCGACACCGCGATATATTGCGCCACGCCAAAGCCCAGCCATACGCGGTCGTCCGAAATATGGGTGCGAACCCCCTGCCCGGAATGCGGCAGCCACCAATGCTGCACGTCACCTTCGGGAAACTGACGACTGGCTGCGCGAAGCAGGTGCGCGCGCGTCATGTCGGGCCGGCTGAAGGTCAGCGCCATGCCGTCTTGCAACTGATCCCGAAAGCCGTAAGCACCGCTGGCTTGGTAAAACCCGGCCCGCGCCCAGATGCGGCACGCCAGCGTCTGATACAAAAGCCAGCCGTTCAGCATGATATCCATCGCCCTGTCAGGCGATGTGACCTGCACTGATGTCAGCAGCCCCGCCCAATGCTGTTTCACATCCGCCAAAATCTGGGTCACGTTTGCTGTGCGCATGTGCTGGATAACTGCGCTTGCCGCGTCCTCGCTGTCGGCCTGACCCAGCAGGAACACCACCTCGACGGTTTCGCCGGGTTGCAGCGTGACACGCCGTTGCAGTGCCGCGCAGGGGTCAAGTGCCGGGCCGGTTCGGCCAGACAGAGCTGCCGATCTGATCCCGGACGGTGCGCCAAGTGTGCCGCCAAGCCCGATAAAGTCTGCCCTGTCCGCCGTCCAACTGCTAATACCTGCGCCAAAATCGGCAAAGGCCACCCGGCCGGGAAACGCCGTACTAAAGGTGTTTTGTGCAAGGATCGCCCCTGTTACCGGGTCCAGCTTGGTGTGGACATAAGGCGCGGATGCGCTTCGTGATGTGCCAAGCACCCATTCCGCATAGCCGGTGATCGACAACTGTCGCACCGCATCTCCCGTGTTGCGCAGGGTAAGCCGCGTGATCTTTACGCTGGTGTCCAGTGGCACAAACTGCGTCATCTCTGCCGCGATGCCATGGCTTTCATGCTGAAAGGTCGAATAGCCAAAGCCGTGCCTGGCTATGTAGGTGCCCGCACCTCGGATAGGCAGCGCGGTCGGCGTCCAGACATGGTCGGTATCCAGATCATGCAGATAGATCGCCTCACCCGCGGGATCAGTAACCGGATCATTCGACCAAGGGGTGATCTGGTTTTCGCGGCTGTTTTCCGACCAGACATGCCCACTGCCTTCTGCCGATACCTGGAACCCGAAACTGGGGTTGGCAATGACATTGATCCAGGGTGCAGGCGTCGTTTGCCCACCCCGCAGCACCGTCACATATTCGCGGCCATTGTCGGCAAAGCCGCCAGTTCCATTGAAAAATTCCAGCTCCGGCACCAAGCCCGGCGGCGGCACAATCTCAGGCAGCATCGGCGACACAGAAGGGATCGCCGCAAACGCAGATTGGC
The DNA here is from genome assembly GCA_043721855.1 of Pseudorhodobacter sp. GTDB lineage: Bacteria > Pseudomonadota > Alphaproteobacteria > Rhodobacterales > Rhodobacteraceae > JACMNW01. Next base: position 34,191 of record JAYSPY010000013.1, on the reverse strand, counting down.
GGCTGGGGGTAAGTGCAGCCAATTGCTGGCCAATACTGCCCCGCCCTGCCACCAGAATGACGCGCGCCATCGACAGCAGCGTGGCCCGCGCGCCCGCGTTCAATAGATCAGCCCGCAATGTGTAGACAGACCCCTGCGCCGCCGCGTGAATGCCCGCAGCAATTGGACGCGACCGCGCCGCGCGCACAGCGGTATCTATGGCAATTTGCAAATCTTGCACATAAGACGACGAGCGGTCGTTCAAAATCACCAGATCAACCGGCAATTGCCGCATTCCCCAGTATTCATGGGCACTTAGGACCTGATGCAATACCGCAATATCTTCGGCATCCTCGATCTGTAAGATCACAATCGGCAAATCACCGGAAATGCCCAATGCCCAAAGCGCCGATTGCGGGGCGGCACCCGCCACGATCTGACCGCTTGTTGCCCGCAGCCGGGTATCGCCGCGCGTGACCATCCCACCCAATGTCTGAAAATCAGCGGCTTCAGCGTGGCTGATGCCAATGTGGCGCAACTGCACCTGTGCCTGCGTCCACGAAAGTGTGGCCGCACGCGCAAAGGCCGATGCATCGCGGTGGCGGTCCACCAAATCCAGCAGCGCCTCGGACGAGGATGCAACCATCGTCCAGAAGGTCACCCGCGTTACACCGCCTGGCGGCACGCTGACCCGGCGCCGGATCGAAAAAATCGGGTCCAGCACCGTGCCCGTGGTGCCCGACAAGGGGGTAGCACCTTGCATGGCTTGACCCAGACTGCGGCCACGGCCGATAAACTTTGCCCGGTCGGTCTCGATCTGCATTGGCGCCGTCTCGGCCCCTTCAACCACGGCAATATGCGCGGCCCACACTTCGGAATCATGCGGTGAACGCCGCCGCCGGGTGGCAATTATAACGCCAAGTTCTGGCAGATAATCCGTGACGACAAACATCTTGGAAAACGCCGGATGCGCCTGATCAGACGCTTGCGGGGCCAGCACCAGTTCTGCGTAAGATGTCAGGTCAACTTCGCGTGGCCGCCGCCCGGTGTTGGTCAATGTTACCCGCCGCGCCTCGGCATCATCTTCGGCGGAAACCACCACTTCGGTCAGCGTGGCAAAGCGCGGCTCGTTATGGGCGAAGGCCGCGTGATGTTCGCTGAACACCGCCCGGTGACGATCAGCGTTGGCGCGCGTCGGTTGCAGCCCGGCGGACCAGACCGCACCAGAGGTCGTGTCACGCACGAAAATGAATGATCCAAGGGCCGCCTGCGTGGCCTCTGCCCGCCAACGGGTAATGGCCATATCGCGCCACCGGCTAAACCCTTCGCCAGTTGCCGTCAGCATAACGCCGTAGTTGCCGTTAGACAGCAGATGCGATGTTGGCGTTGCCGTGCCCGGCGCATCAAACACCCGAACGGTCGGCACATCGCTGGTTTCCACCGATGTCACCAACACCTCGGTGGCGCGTGGCGTAGCGGTTGCCACATCGCGCGGCACACGTTCTTGCAGCAACAATTCGGCCGCCTGAATCATCGGCTCGGTATGGAACCGGTCACGCAAGCGGCCATTTTGCAAGGTGTTGGCAATGGCGGTGATCGTCATGCCCTGATGGTGCGCCATATAGCTTTGCACAATGGCGTGACCGTTTTTGGCTTGCAGACGGGCCGAGGTGAAATCAACCGCCTCATAAAAGCCATACCGCCCCTGTGCGCCCAACGCCGCCAGCCGTGCATAATTTTGGGTCGCCGCCACCGGATCGATCATCGCGGCCAATCCCGTGGCATAGGGGGCGATGACCAGATTTTCGCTTAGCCCGCGTTTCAGGCCAAGTCCGGGCACCCCGAAATTGGAATACTGATAGGTCATTTCCAGATCGCGGGCGTTATAGGAGGATTCAGATATGCCCCATGGCACCCCAAGCGCCGCGCCATAGCTTTGCTGACGGGCAACCACCAAGCGGTTGGTTTGTTCCAGAACCGACCCCGAAGGCGCCCGCATCACCAGCGACGGCATCAGATATTCAAACATGCTGCCAGACCAGGATATCAAGGCAGACCCGGCCCCCAAAGGCGTGGCAGCGCGGCCCAGCCGGAACCAATGCCGTGTATCAACATCGCCCTTGGCAATCGCGAACAGGCTGGCCAGTCGTGCTTCGGATGCCAAAAGATCGTAACAATTTGCATCCAACCGGTTGGTTGCCAAAGAGAACCCGATGGACAGCAGCTTTTTGTCCGGCTCCAGCAAAAAGCCGAATTCCATGTCGGTGGCAAAGGTCCGGGCCATGCCTTCAACTTCGGCCAGCAAATCACGGTCCGAGTCCAGCGTCGTGGTGGCAAGCTGGTCCGCGATGCAGGCGAGCAATGCAGCGGTCCAGAACACGATATCCGCACCCTGCCCGCCGTGGCTATGCGCCAGTTCCATCGCCCGATTTGCAGCCGGTAATGTTGCCACGATGCCGGCATTCGGCGCATCAAGCGTCTGTACAATCGAGCCCAAAGCCGCTGCCAGAGCGGGCATCGCGGGGCCGTTTTGCAGCGCCTCTTGTGCCAAAGCCAAAGTGTCCAACACCGCCTGTCGCCGAACGTTGTCCGGCACCACAACCTCGCGCCAGTCACGGCAGGCTTGTGCCACGGCGATCAGGTGCCCTGCCAGATTTCCGCTATCAACCGACGAGACATAGGCCGGATCCAATACGCGCAAATCCCGCGTGTCATGCCAGTTGTAAAGATGCCCGCGGTAGCGCGGCATCCTTTGCATGGTTTGAAGTGTGTCTTTCATCCGCAGCAAAGCGGCGGTTTGCCTGATCCAGCCCATATCACGAGCGACCACAGTCGATAAAAGATAAAGCCCGATATTGGTTGGCGAGGTTCGGGTGGCGATTGCGGGTTTCGGGATTTCCTGAAAGTTGTCCGGCGGCAAAAAGTTTTCCTGTGCCGTGACGAAAGTTTCAAAGTACCGCCATGTGCGCCGCGCAATCAGCCGAAGCACCTGCGCCTGTTGCGTCGATAAGGGTGCAATCGGGCCAGCCACGCGGGGCAAACTGATGGCGCGCGCGACGAAAGGCGCTGCTGCCCAGGCAAGACCAAATGGCAATAGAATCATCGCCGTGGCCGGATTGGCAAACCACGCCACAGCGCAGACGGCGAGGCCCAACACAACACCCGGCGCCATGCGCTGATACTGCCCCAGCACAGACAATTGGGCCCCTCCGCCAGAACGCGCCGCTGTGACCCATTGCAATAAATTCTTGCGCGAAACCACCAACCGCCACAGCGTGCGCCAGATGGCATCCAGCATATTTGCCGCCGTATCCGCCAACAAAACCAAAGACAGGCCGATCTGCGTCAAGGCCGTGACCGCGTCATTGCCCAAAGCCGCAAAATGGCTGCGCAAGGTCACCCCCGCCCGTTCAGGCACAATGCCAAACGGCAGCGGCATCAGTCTTGGCAGTGCCAGCATGACAAGCACAACAATCGTCCACAGTGTTGCAACGGCAGGCGGCATAAGCCACCCGGCAAAAAGCGCGGCAACAGCCATCGGCGCCAAAAGTGAACGGCGCAAATTATCGATCATTTTCCAGCGTCCGACAATCGGGATGCCGCCGCCGTCATGCCGCTTGGCGCCAAAAATCCAAGACAACAATTGCCAATCACCCCGCGCCCAGCGGTGCTGGCGGCGCGTGTCTACCTCATACCGGCTTGGGAAATCTTCGACCACCTCTATGTCAGATGCCAGTGCGGCACGGGCAAACACCCCTTCAAACAAATCGTGGCTCAGCATGGCATTTTCGGGCACCCGGCCTTTCATAGCCGCCTCGAACGCATCCACATCATAGATGCCTTTGCCCGTAAAAGACCCCTCCTCAAACAAATCCTGATACACATCTGACGTGGCCGCAGCATAGGGTTCGATCCCGCCCTGGCTTGAAAATATCTGTTGGTAGATCGACCCCTCTTGCCCGATCGGCAAGGCGGCAGTGACCCGCGGCTGCAAGACGCCGTAGCCGCCCGTCACCCGCGCGTGGTCCGGGTCGAACTGCGCTTGATTAAGCGGATGCGCCATCTTGCCGATCATCTGCCGCACCGTGCCACGCAACAGCCGCGTATCGGCGTCAAGCGTGATCACATAGCGCACATTTTGTGGCACGGGGCTGCTGATCACATCAAAGCTGGTGGTCAGATCTTCCCGCAATAATCGATTAAGTTCTGACAGCTTGCCGCGTTTGCGCTCCCACCCCATCCACACCCCTTCGGACGGGTTCCACAAGCGGCGGCGGTGCAGGAAATAAAACCGGTCGCCGTCTTGCGATGGGTAGCGTGCGTTCAGCCGGGCAATCGCTGCCAACGCCGTGTTGATCAGCGCGGCATCTTGTGGGGTGGTGGCCGTTGCTGCATCCACCGCGTCCGACAGCAGTGCATAATGCAGCGCGCCACCCGTGCTGGACAGATGATGCACCTCCAACCGCTCTATCTGCATCAGCAATTCGTCGGTGTCGTGGAGCAACACCGGAACGGCCACCAATGTGCGCAACCTCGCGGGTATGCCCTCCGCCAGATCAAGCCCTGGTAAGGGCGCCGGCGGCACCGAACGAGTGACGACCGTATTCACAACCGCCGTTGCCACATCCGTCGCCAACGCCAACCCGGTGACTGCCAAAATCAGTAAGGCAGCCGTGCCAGCCCCGGCTGCATGGGCAAGCGCCAGACCCAATGCAAGTATCGCAAGCGACACACAGACAATGGCCGACAAATAACCTGCCAAACCAAATTGCCCTATGGCGCGCCAAAACCGCAGTCTTGTCGGGGCGCGGAACCCCATTTCGGTTTCCAGCTTTGCGCGCCCGTTCCCGATTAACCAGTGGCCCGGATCGCGGTTTTGGGGCGTGGTGCCCAGCGCGGCAAGCGCCAGACACTGCTCTGCCACCGCGTTTTCGGTTATATCTGACCGTCGCGCCAGAATTTCAATTTCGGTCCGGTAGCGATTGCGTGTGGCGAAATCCATCTCTGCATAGGTCGGCCCGCGGCGCAACGCCACATCGATCAGACTGACCTCTTCAAAGAAATCGGCCCAATCCATTTCGGACACCAACCGCATCGAGGTGACGATATTGCGCATGGTGACATTGGATGCCCCCAGCCGCAGTTGCGCATTCGCGATCACTTCGTCAATCGATGTGCCCTGCCGGTGCAAGCGATCTTCCAGCCAGCCAAACAGCGGCGTTTGGGCCGGATCAAACCCGCGCAGGCGTTTGGCGATCTGCGCGACCACGATTTCTGGCAATGGGGCCGTGTCAAAAGGTTCGACGACTTTTTGCACTGCAAACATCGGCGATTGGCTTGGGTCGCGCTGCGCGGCAAGAACCGCATCCACCATCGCATCTGCCTGCAAACGCAGCGCATGGCCTTCGACAATCTGAACCGCCAGCCGCCGCATGTTTTCGACCAAAACGATGCGCAGCGTGATGGCCACGGCCCATAGCTCGCCAATCATCAGGGGCTGCACCTGCTGGTATGCCCGCACGTAGCGTGCAAGCACCGGGCCAGCCATCAAGCTGTCGGTGTGGGCAACATAGGCCCAAGCCAACCCAAAAACCCGTGGGTAACCTGCGAACGGGCCGTCTTTGAGTTTGGGTAATTGGCGATAATAGCCCGGCGGCAAATCCTCTTTGATCTGGCGCAGTTGTTGCTCGACCAAGTGAAAATTATCCAGAAGCCACTCTGCCGCGGGTGTGACCGTCTGCCCGGCTTGCAAGGCTTGCGCACAGGTGCGGTAGGCGCCCAGAAGCACATCCGCATTTTCGCTTACCCGCGCACTTAGTTTGCCCACCCGCAGCGGCTTGCCAATCGCCAGCGACTGCGCTGCGGCCAAAGTCTGCGCGTGATGTTCAAGCCGCTCTGCACCGAACAGATCGGCGCGGATCGGAGCTTTGTCTTGCCATAGTTCCGCAGACCCGAAGACGCGGCCCAAGGTCAGCCGCATCTTTGGAAGACCTTGCAGAAAGATCACTGAGTTGACATCATGGGCCGCTTCACAGGCCCCGCCTTGGCCATCAGATCACCACCGACACCAGCGCGTTTATCGCGAGCGTCACCATCCACTGCGTCAATTTTCGCAGCGCCAGTATCCGCTGCACCAGTATCCCGCAGCCAGTTATCGCAGGGTGATTTATCTTTGCTCATGCCTTTGGTCACCGAAAACTCGCCGCCGACACGGCGGGTCATGGCAGCCCATTTGCTTTCTATTTGATCCCAGTTCATATGAAGGCCCCCTTCAGCACATGGATTTGTTTGCGGCAGCAATTTGCCCACACCCAGCCAACACGCCAAGAACGCAGATGGTTCCGCATTTATCACGGCGTATCCCATGATTTTGCCCAGCCCGAAGCCGCATCTTGTCTGGATTGACCCGGTGCCGCCTGCACCGACAATCTTCCGCGTCAGAAAACGACAGTTTGCTTTTGCAGAATCAGGCGATACGAAAGCGATATCCCAAACCGGGTTTGGTAAAAATACAGCTGATTTTTGTCGCATCATCACCAATCTTGGCACGCGGCTGGCGAATATAGACCCGCAGATACTGGCTGTCATCGGCATGTGCCGGGCCCCAGATCGTGCGCAAGATCATGGCTTGGGTTACCAATCGTCCGGCTTGGCTTGCCAGCATCCACAAAAGATCAAATTCCTTGCGGGACAGTTTCAGGTTTACGCCGGCTTTTTCAACCCGGTGCGCGGCGGCATCAATCTGCAAATCCGCAATTTGGATGATGATGTTTGCGCGTCGCCTGCGGTCTGCTCGCGCAACAGCATGCGCAGACGCGCAAGTAATTCTTGCATTCCAAACGGCTTTACGACGCAATCCTGCGCGCCTGCATCCAGCGCTGCAACCTTGTCCGCCTCATCTGCCCCCACACCGAAAGCACCAGAACCGGCCCCTGTGACAATTCCCGGATGGCGCGCAGCACGCTAAAGCCGTCCGCATCGGGCAGACCCAGATCAAGGATGATTGGTGCAGGATTTTCCAGCGCCGTTTTGTCAATGCTTTCGCGGGCGGTTACTGCCTCGATCACCGAATGTCCATCTGCTTCCAACGCCACGTGCAAGAACCGCCGGATCGGGGTTTCATCATCGACGATCAGAATGCGGGCCGGCGATTTTATCTGTTGGCATCAAGCGGCAATCGAATGACGATCCGCATGCCTTTGCCATCGGCACTGACGGGTTCGGCACGAATGAAGCCGCCCTGGGCTTCGACCAGACCCTTGCAGGTAGCCAAGCCAAGCCCTGTGCCTGCGCGTTGTTTGTCACCACTTTCGGCGCGGTAGAACATATCAAACACCCTGTCAGGCGCGCCGCTGGGAATACCCGGGCCATTATCGGCAACGGATATCACAGCGAAAGCGCCGTCAAGCAGGGCTACACTATGGATCGTGCTGTCGGTGAGGGCATATTTGGCCGCGTTGTCCTGGACGTTGATGATCGCCCGTTCGGTCAAGATCGGATCAGCCAGCAATGCGGGCAGAACAGCTGGCAGTTAAACCTGTACCGGATGGTCGCGCAACTGTCCGCGCAGCCGGTGTCTGGCAGATCCTATCAGGGCCGCCAGGTCGCAGGCAACAACCGTGGGTTTCACTGCACCATGGCCAAGACGGGTCATATCAAGCAGGTTTTGGATATAGCGATCCAGACGTTCGCCTTCTTCGCGAATGGTTTCGGCCAATTCGGTGCGCCCGGTTTCCGTCAGCCCCAGCCCCGGTTCTGCAAGGCTGCCCGCCGCCCCGATGAAGCTGACCAATGGCGTGCGCTGGTCATGGCTGACAGCATTCAGCAACGCAGTCCGCAGCCGATCGGTTTCAGAGCCATGGCGTTTTTTTCCAGATCCTCCGTCAAGCGAATGCGGGCTATGGCAAGGGCGACCTGGTCTATCAATGCCTCCAGAAGGCGCCGATCACCGGGCGGCAGACTGCGGTTGTCTTCATAGGCAACACCCATCACTGCCAACCGAAAATCAGCGGTGCGGATAGGCAAGAACAACCATCTGGCAGTGGGCAGCGTATCAGATCCCCGCCCCGCCGCTTCTGACTTTTCCCACGCATAGCTGGCCGCCGACATATCGCGCAGGTCAATCTGATCTTCCGGTGGAAACCCGCCGGCAATGCTCAAAGCGCCGGCTGGACTTGGGGCCAGAAGTATCGACTGGCATTCAAGCGTGCTGGCCACATGACTGACTGCTGCCCATACCACATCATCAAAATTTGCGGCGACCGCCACCCTGCGGCTGAAATCATACAGCTTGGTGGTGCGCTCTGAGATGGCTCGCTGTGCATTCACCCGGGCCCGCAATCTGGCGACCAGAAACAAGGCCAACGTCAGAAATTCGCCCTAGCGGGTCACCTGAAACGTGTATAGCGCTTCGGTGAAGATGAAATTACAGGCCAGAAAACCCATGGCCGACGCCGCAATGCCGGGCCCAGACCAAATCGCGCTGCAACAGCAACTACCGCTGTCATAAAGATCAGCAACAGGCTGGTCGCCGGGAATATGGACTCGACCGTGGCGCAAATCACCGTCGCAACCAAAACAGCACCCAAGGCCGCCAAATAGCCCGGCAAATCGGAAGGCATTCGGAAAATGCGGCGGTGTTATGCGGTTTCGCGGGCCTCGCAGGTCTTGCTCGGATGTCACCGTAATCTCGAAGGCCACACCTTTGCGCAAAGGGTCGCGGCCAACATTTTCGCGCGTTATCCGCGCAAGCCACCCGGCTGAGCGCGGGGCCTGTGCAGCGGCGTTTTGCAAAGAGATATGCGAGTCCAGCCCGCTGCCAGATGTTGTGACCGCATCTATTGGGCCGGGCGAGCCATTTTCGGCGGTATATGCCCCCTGCCGTTGCGCAACTGCAGCAATCAACGGCGCAGAGGCTGGCCCAAGGTTGCTGGCCCCAGTCGCCGCTGCGTTATAGCCACTGGCAGAGGGTCGCGGGCGCAGGTGCGTCGGGGCTGCAAAGTTTTGGCCAATCAAATCCGACCCGATGGGTTTTCCATCCCGCAGGACAATTCAGTCATTTTACATACCTTAAACCTGTTTGGGCGAATCAGCGCCAAAACCGAAAATCCGAAAATTCCCGCGCTGACGGCAAGGCCAAGAACGATGTCAAAGGTCATAAACCACGTCCGATCAATCGCACGCACTGCCAAAGCGGCAAGCGCGAACCCGGCCAAGCCGAGTGAAAGGTAAAAAAGATCCGATATGACGTCGCTCCTGCAGGTTTGGTTTTGTGCTGGCTACCTCTGCCACGCATAAGGATGCGATGTGACAGGCCAAAGCTGCGCGTAAAGCTTTCGTAAAGATGCTGCGGATTTGCAGTGAAATCTAAAGCAATTGTAAAGCGCTTGGCGCGGTATTGCCTTTTAGGAGCGCCGCATGCGTGATTGCCAGCCGGTGCCAGAACAGCGTGGCAATGAAACCCGTTGAGCCAAATCCAGACTGGCAGATTGCACGGCGGCACGACCGCGCCGGGAAAAACTGCGGTCTGGGATGACCCAGTGTCGGTTGTGGTCACGGCAAGCGTCATGACTTGAAGACCGCTAGCGGGCCACGCCCGGATGCGCCCAGCGCCAGACCTTGCACAGGCCACAGTGGTTTCGCCCGAACCATCGAAAGATGTGGCCAGCCTGCAAACACAGTCGCGGCAAGGTGACACCGCGACCAGCAAAGCGCGCGCAGGTCACGACCGCCCGGCCGCTGATGTGGGCCACGGTGTTATTTCACTATCGCTAGATGCGTGTTGCGGTGATCACCGTCTTGCCTGACCATCCAACGTTGCCAGTTCAAAAAATCAGCGGCGAATTGATCCAACAGATCGGCGGTCACACTGGGCATGACGATGGCGTGGGCAATGCCATTGTTGCAGGCAAGCTGATATTTCCGGACAATCGGTGGCTCCGGCTGGTTAAAGGCAACCGTCACCGAATGCGGATTGCACATCACTTCTGCCCCGGAAGTCCGCAAGCGATTGGCAAGCTCTGCGGCTCGCTGGTCGACGACATCGCATCATGCGCGTAACCGCCGTAGCCATGCCCAAAAAGCCGCGCCCAGATGGCAAGCACCGCATGGTCATTGCGCGACTCCATCAAGGTGGTGTCGTTTGATTTCAGGTAAGATACCGCGCTTGAAATGCGGTCTACATGGCATTGCGGGCAACGATGGCACCGCAGGGCATCGGTGTGCCGATCATCTTGGGCCCTGCGGTCGACATGCTATCGATGCCGACATCAAACATAGCCCGAATACGGTCCGGTGCGTTTTGAAGAAACGGAATGATCATCGCATTCAATGCGCCGTCTACATGTACGTAGCGGTTGTCTTTTCCGTAGCCAGCTGCGTCTGGCAGGTGAATGGCGCCCACAATATCGTCAGGTGCGCCTTTCCTCGTCGTACCGCAGATCAGCACCAAAATCACCGGGCGACCTTTCACCGTGTCAAGCTTTTCGGCCAGTGCCGCAAGGTCAAGGTCACCTTGCGGCGTAGACCGCAGGCTGCACGCATCAATCCGCTGCTTTGGGGATGGATTAATGCGCGTCATCTCTGTGCAAAAAAATATGGCATCCGGCAAGGCTTCGCGGCCAAGTTACATGCCCAATCTGCTATATGTTGCCTTCGGTTCCGCTGGCACCGATCGAGCCCCAATAATCATCAAGATTGTGGCACCCCAAAAGGCGCATCAGCCAAGTGATGGATTGGCGTTCCATCTCGCACAGCTCGGACGCAAAGTGCATCCCCACATAGGGATCGCCCAGGTTGTTGATCAAAAACCGTTGCAACGTGGCTGGCAGTCCCGGCCCGAATGACAGGTTATAGGGATAACCAAGATGGGTCATATGCGCCGTCCGCAGGCGAGCTTCGGTTTCCATCAATCGACCAAGCATATCTTGCGGCAATGTTCGCCTTGCAAAAAAGATCATGCATCATGCGCGTATCCTTGGCGTTTCCCTTTTTGATACTTTTGGTCCAAGTCCGCGATAACATTCCCGCTGTGGGTTAGTTTCCCAGCCCTGCAAGGCTGTCGCGCGCCTCTCCGGTGCACAGCAGATAGCGGGCCTTGAAGCCGTGGCTGATGCTGCCAGCGGATGTCGCGGGGCTGCGCTGCGCATCAGGCTGCCGCGCGGCCATGCAGGCTCCAAGTGTGGTGCGATATGCCGTCCGCAGGGTGGCGCATCCGTCTGTCACCGCGTCAGTTGTCTGCGCGGCAAGGCAAAGCTGCACATCGTTCGGTGCTGTTTCAGACAAAAGCGGCCCGGCGCAGCCGAATGCACTTAATGCGACAATATAGCCAAATTGCTTTTTCATGACATTCTCCAATTTTTTCTGACCGCGCATCGCGGCCTTTGTGAAGCCGACACCCTGAAAAGGCCTTGGGGTCGGCCTGATCACTCTGCATCATCTGCCGTGATCTGAGCGTTACCTGACGCATGGCCCTTTGCGAGATTCGCGTAAAATTACGCAGCCCACATCCCCGATGCGTCCAAACCTGTTCACGCCGCGATCACAGCCGCTGGTGCATCTTGCTGCAAAGCCCCGCAGCACTGGCCCGGGCATCCGGGCAATTTTCATGCGCCAACAGGGAGATGACAGATGAATGACCGCTTACCCCCCAAACCGGCCAATTTTGCCGCCACCTATATCGACGCTGCGCCAGACTATTTCGAACATCGCAGTTTGCGCAAACACGCCGGGGTCTGGTCGATCTGGGCACTTGGCGTAGGGGCCGTGATATCGGGTCATTTTTCGGGCTGGAATCTTGGCCTGGGCGCTGGTGGCTGGGGCGGCATGCTGATTGCTGCAGGCATCATGGCGCTGATGTTTCTAGAGCGGTTCAGGGTTTGACGGAAGCATATCCTGAGTTGGTGAGGTGGTTTGCGCATTCTTGGGGGGTGCTTAGATTCAAACTTCAAGTACAACACTTACGGCCCGCTGGGCATAGGATGTTGCGATGGACAGACGATACAAGCACCTCGACGGCGAGGAACGTGACGTGATTTTGGCGGAGCATCGTCGCGGGGCGAGCCTTCGGGAGATCGGCGGGCGAACCGGAGCATGGCTGACCGTCGCCATATTCTGGGTAACGCTGGCCTGCCAGGTGCGCGACCAAGGCTTTTTTGAAGGATCGGTCTGGGTCACCGGAGGGATGGTATTTGGGGCCGCATATTACGCGCTGATCGCCCGCCACCGGCTGGAGCTGACCCCCGAAGAGACTGCCGTCCTCGCGGCCAAGCGTAATTAAACCAAGCGTACCCCGCATCTGCACATTTGATTTGGCCTGATTTTGCCAGCCAAACCCCCGACATTGCTTTTTTACCAAGGAATTTAGAATGACAAATTTAGATCGGACCCAATGCATCGCCGCTGCTGGCGACACCCGGCTTGCCGCAACGGCGACGCGTCCAAAAATGTCCGGAACGGCGATGCTGTTGCTTGCGGCCTTGGCGTGGGGGGTGGGGAATGTGGCGCAAAAGACTATTCTCGATCACCTCGACGCTTTTGCTGCCAATGGCATCACTTGCTTGGTCGGCGCTGCGGTGCTTTACCCTTTTGCCCGGCGTGAGGCGTCCGCGCCGGCAAAAGGCTCAGCCAGTTTGTTGTTGATGGTCGCCATCAGCTTTACGCTTGCTTCGACCCTGATGCAGGTGGGCTACGGCCATACTTCGGTGACCAATGCCGGCTTTTTGGTCAATACGTCCGCCGTTCTGACGCCGGTGCTTGGCTGGGTTATCTACCGCCAGTGCCCGCCATTGCTGATCTGGCCTGCCAGCCTTTGCGCCCTGACTGGCGTCTATCTGATGGGGGGAGGCGCGCTATCATCTCTGGCTTACGGCGATTTTCTGGCACTTGCATCGGGTCTGGCTTTTGCTGTCTGGAACCTTGTGGTTGCGCGGTATGTCATGCGGTATCGCCGCCCCGCCTTTATGACGGTGGTGCAGTTTTTGTGCTGCGGGATCGTTTGCCTTGCCATCAGCGCCGTGCTGAACGGGTGGCCGGGTGCGGCCCGCATTTGGGCTGCCCTGCCAGAAATTGTCATGCTTGGCGTGGTTTCCAAGGGGTTGGCATATGCGCTGATGGCGGCCGGAATGCGGACTGTTTCGGCATCGGCGGCGGCAATACTTGTCAGCATGGAATCCATTTTTGGCGCGACTTGTGCCATCATTTTTCTCTCCGAAAGCCCCGGGGTCATCCGTCTGATTGGCGGCGGTTTTATTGTCTGTGGCGTCATATTCGCGTCATGTGCGCCTGCACGGGCCGAAAATAGCCAGAATGGTAGCTGATTTATCGCCTTCCCTAAGGGAAGCCTGTTGATAGCAAAGGGTCATAGATGCAACACTCTCGCATCATTTGCCTATTATGGGTTTTCCGCCGTGCATTTGTTTCGTGTAGAACTGCTTGGCGGCTGTCGCATTCTAAATGCGCGAACCGGGCTGGATGCAGGCTTTCGCACCCGCAAGGCAAAATGCGTGCTTGCGCTGGTTCTTCTAAGCGAAGGGGCAACGATCAACCGCGAAAAACTTGCGTCTCTGTTGTGGGATCCGGCCCCCGAAGATCTTGCCCGGGGCTCGCTGCGCCAAGCGTTGAAAGAGCTGCGCGATGTGGTGGGCCGCTTGGATGCCGGGGCGATTTCCACAGATCGGTTTTCGGTATCAGCGGTGGCGGACCTGTTTGACGTGGATTTGTTGAACCTGCACCGCTTGCTGGAGGTTGCCAAAAAAGACCGCGCTGCAGCCCTGCAGGCGGCCTCGTTGTGGAAGGGCGAACTGTTTGGTCTTTCGGTGCCCGGTGCACCTGTATTTGAAGCTTGGGTTTATGTCGAACGCTCGCATTTGCGCGGGCTTTTGACCATGGTTCTAACGGATCATCTTGTCGCCGCGCTTGGCTGTGCGGATTTCTCAGACCCGGGCATTGCCGACCAACTTGTGCGCATCGAGCCCAGCCACGAGCTTGCCCACCAGTATCTGATGCATTTCCACGCCACGCGCGGTGATCAGGCGGCGGCGCTGCGCCAATATGCGCTGCTTGACCATGCGCTGGCCGAAGAACTTGACAGTGAACCCAGCGAAGAGTCTACAAATCTGCTTGTCGCCATAAAGCGCGGCGATATTGGTCTTGGCAAATCTGAACCCGCGCTTGCCAAAGCCCCTGTTCCCGTGGTCGACAAAGGTGCGCCGCGCATCACGATCCGCCCGCCGCTGACCCGCTATGACGATGACAGCCGCAATTATCTGGCCGAGGGGTTTGCCTATATGGCACGAACCTGCCTCGCGCGATTTCGGTCGTGGATTGTAATTCCGTGGCCCGCAACGGGCTATGACCCGGCCTCCACGGTTGACTATACCGACCTTGGCCGCGTCACCGGGGCGGACTTTGTCGTTGACCTGGTGTTTGATTGGCGCGGGCCAAAGGGCAAGCTGTTCGTGACCCTGATCGAATGCCGCGATGCCAGCGAAGTCTGGTCAAAATCGCATGACATTGCCGCACTGGAATTGCAGGAACTTAGCGCCAATGTTGCGGGGTCCGTGGCATCAAATCTGGCCTCTCAGGTCAATTACGTCACCCTTTTGCGGTACGCCCGCAAATCGCCTGCGGTGCCTGCTGCCCATGATCTGTGGCTTCGCGCGCACCAGTTGTCGCGCCGCTGGACTGCAAGCGCCGATGCCGAGGCTGAGCTTCTGCTTGGCCAAGCCCTGGACCTTGATCCGGGGCTGGCAAGTGCACACACTATTTTGGCGCAAATCCTAAGCACCCGCACCATGGTCCGGCCCGGTTACGCCGAGCCGCCAGAAGACCGCAAACTTGCCTTTTGGCATGCCCAAAAGGCCATAGATCTGGATCCGTACGATTCGCGCTGTCACATCGGCATGGCGTGGAATTGGCTGATCGCGAAATCGGCGGAGCGGGCCAAATCGCATTTTCGTCTGGCGGCAGAGCTGAACCCGCACGATGCGGAAACCCTTATCGCGGCGGCCAGTGGCATGGCGTTTCTGGGACAAATGCACGACGCGGTCCGCTGGTCGCAACTGGCGCTGCAACTGAACCCGATTTTCCCGGAATATTACACCGGTTATCTGGCCAGCATCCATTTTCTGAACAACGACTTCAAGGCCGCCATCTCCACAGTTGAAAGCTGCCCGGACGTGTTTCCGCATCTGGCAATCTGGAAGGCCTGCGCGTTGGTCAATCTGGGCCACCATCACGACGCACATACCGCATATGCAGAATTTCGCAGCCTCACGACATCTTTGTGGGAAGGCAAGACCGCACCCGATGATGCTGCGCTGGAAAACTGGCTTTTGGACACGCTTCCGATTGTGTGGGTCGAAGGACGTACAAGTCTGCAAAACGCGGTGCGGCGTGCCCGCGGTTTGTCGGGCAACCACGCCGCAGACATGGCTACCGGCAATGCCGGGTGAAATACGACGCAAGAAAAGCGGGGAAGCTGTTGGTGTATTAGCTGCCATCGGGCAAGGTAGCAGTCGGGTCGACATTGCCAATCCAAGGCACCCGCACATGCATGATATGCGGTGTGTCGTAGACCGGCTGTATTTGCAAAATGGCGGGCGGAATCGTGCCATAGGCTGGTGCGCTGGTGCGCTGGTGCGCTGGTGCCCGTAAAGCGGTAACCAAGCCCGTGCAACCACGCAGCGCGATCTTTTTCAAATTTCTGCCATACCGATGAAATTCTGCTGCACATTCGCAACGAACAAGCCACGCCCCTGACCCTTGATAGCCTGTACAGCGAGGGGCCGTTTCGGGCAGATGGGCAGCAGCCCGTGGCCGAAGTGCGGGCACTGTATGACGCACAGGGTTTGCATTTTGTGCTGGGCCTTACGTGCGAGCCCAGCGCCGAGACACTGGCCAACGCCAAAAACCCGATCGAGCAGGCGTTCGGTGCGCCGGATCTTCCGCGCAAAAGCCAAGATGGCAAACTGGTCACTTTGATTGCCGACCGCCGAAATGACGGAAATCTGATCTTGGCCCAGTTGCATCTGGCAGTGATGCTGTTTCACAACAAGGTGGTCGATGTCTTGCGGCCAGAAAAATACCCCGACGCCGCTGCCTGCTTTGCCACTGCGCGCCGTCTTGTAACCCGCCACTATCACTGGTGCATCTTGCACGATTTTTTGCCCGGAATACTGTCGCATGGCGCGGTGAAAGCCGCCCCTGACCACCCCCGGCTTTTTACCCGTGACACCAAAGGCAAGGTGCCGATGGAATTTACCACGGCTGCTTATCGGTTTGGCCATTCGCTGATCAGTGGGCGCTACGACTACAATTCCAACTTCGGCACCGGTAAAAGCATCGACGACAAGGCAACGCTGATTGACCTTTTTGCCTTCACCTCGGCAGGGGGCATGAAGGGCCATGACCAGCTTCCCAACCATTGGGTCATCGACTGGAACCGCATGACCGCCGATGTGCCTGCACATGTGCAGCCGGGCATCAATCAAAGCGAACAAATCGACACGCGGTTTGCCCAGGGTCTGATGAGCGTGGTCCCTGATGCCCCTACCCCCGAATTTCAATCCATTGTGGCCCGCAATCTGGTGCGCGGCTTTCACCGACGCATGCCGTTTGGTCAGATTTTGGCAAAACTATGCAACAAGCCTGTGCTGACGCTCGAAGATATCTGCGCAGCCATGCCGAACGGCCTTGCCGAAGAAGTCGCCTACCCGGATGGCGATGGTGATCAAGACCGCCGCAACGAAATTGCAGCGAAGACCCCCGCATGGCTATATTTTCTGTGCGAAGCCAAGCTGCTTGAAGGTGGCGAAAGGCTGGGCCCGACCGCAAGCCAAATTGTGCCGAAACATTCGTCACGCTGATGGGTTTGAAAAACGGCGCCATCGCTGGCGAGGATGGTCGCGCCTGGCAGCCATCGCAAAGCCTGCTCAGAACGGCGGATGGCCAGCCCATCGCTAGCCTGCGCGATCTGCTGCTATTCGCGACCTCCCCAGCGGCAATTTGACGGCCCGGTACGCCAGATGATTATACCTGCGCGTTGATCTTTCCGAAACTGTGTGGGCAATTCACACGCGAAAGCTACACCGCCGCGATGCAGCGCTTGGGAAACTTCCCCAACACCCCCTTGGTGACGCGATTTTGAATCTTCGCCGCTGTCGCCGCCCGGAATTTTGGCCAGCCGCTTTTCTGCGCCGCAGCAATTTGGATCGCGCAAAAAAATAGGCAGCTAAATCTTGCTGGGCTGAATTGGCGCTTGGCATGGCAGAACTTGTTGTCTCGCCTCCGAAGTCAGCTTTGCTTGACGACGCACACAGATGTCCGGTGCGAAATGGATGTGCGGAAACACCGGGGTCATTTTCACCCAAAACCGCATGGATAGTGAACGCCACGCGAAACAGCTTGATGAACACGCGTTCATTGACCAACAAAACGTGGCCTAAATTGGGGGACGATTTGAAACTTACCAGACGCGCACTTTTGGCTTCCGGAATAGCCTCGCTGGCACTGCCGGGCATGGCTTTTGCCGAAGGTGAAACCATCAGGATCGGGGTTTTACACTCGCTGTCGCGAAGCATGGCTATTTCGGAAACCACGCTCAAAGACACCATGTTGATGCTGATCGAGGCACAAAACGCCAAGGGTGGGTTGCTTGGAAAACAGCTGCAGGCGGTGGTGGTCGATCCGGCGTCGGACTGGCCGCTGTTTGCAGAAAAAGCCCGCGAACTTTTGACCGTTGATAAGGTCGATGTGATGTTTGGTTGCTGGACCTCGGTCAGCCGCAAATCAGTGCTGCCGGTGATCGAGGAACTGAACGGATTGCTGTTCTACCCCGTGCAATACGAAGGCGAGGAATCGTCGAAAAACGTATTTTACACGGGGGCCGCTCCTAACCAGCAGGCCATTCCGGCGGTGGATTATTATCTGAACGAACTGGGCGTCAAGAAATTCGCCCTGCTCGGCACCGATTATGTGTATCCACGCACCACCAACACTATTCTTGAGGCGTATTTGCTGTCCAAAGGCATCGCGAAAGAAGATATCTTTGTAAATTACACGCCATTTGGTCATTCAGATTGGTCAAAAATTGTGGGTGACGTTGTGGCCTTGGGCGCGGACGGCAAGAAAGTTGGCGTGATTTCCACCATCAACGGCGATGCCAATATCGGCTTTTACAAAGAGTTGGCCGCCGCGGGTGTTACCGCCGATACGCTGCCGGTCGTTGCATTCTCGGTTGGCGAAGAGGAGCTGTCGGGTCTGGATACCACCAACCTTGCCGGGCATCAGGCTGCGTGGAACTATTTCATGTCGGCGGATCGCCCTGAAAACGCAGCCTTCTTTGCGCAGTGGAAGGCCTATATCAAAGACGACAAACGCGTGACCAACGATCCGATGGAAGCCCATTATATCGGCTTCAACATGTGGGTGAACGCGGTCACAGCGGCAGGCACGACGGCGGTTGACGCGGTATCTGACGCCATGATCGGGCAGAAATTCCCGAACCTGACCGGCGGCATGGCGGAAATGTTGGCCAACCACCATCTGACAAAACCCGTGCTGATCGGTGAAATGCGTGCCGATGGGCAGTTCGATATCATAAGCCAGACCGACCCGGTTCCGGGCGATGCCTGGACCGACTTCTTGCCAGAATCGGCGGTGCTGGATGCCGATTGGATAGACCTGAAATGCGGCATGTAAAACAAGGAAACGGCTACCTTTGGCATAGGCTCTGGCATCGCGGGCATCGCAGGTGTGGCCATCGGCCTGTTCGCCAAAGTCACGTCAAACCTTGGCACTGACTACATTGTGCAGTCGTTCATGACGGTTGTTGTCGGCGGCGTTGGCAATATCTGGGGCGCCCTGGCCGGGGCCACCATGATCGGCGGATTACAAAAAGTCATTGAATTTATGAACCCTTCCAATACCTTGGCTGCCCAGACCTATATGATCTTGTTTATCATCCTGTTCATCCAATTCCGCCCGCGCGGTATCATGGCACTGCGCGGCCGGGCGGCAGGGGATTAACATATGCCGCACTCTCGCTGCCCATTTCACATTTGCGCAAATATCCTGGGGGGTCCGGGGGGCTAGTCCCCCGGCTGCCGGAGACATCAAAATGACCCGACGCGTGCGCGCCCGCATCCCGTCCCTGCCGGTCTTCATCGCCTGGCTGGCCCTGTTCACCCTGTGCTTCACCATCGCCGCCTGTAGCGGCGTCATATCGACCTCCTTCGTCAAAACCCTTGGCAAAACCCTGTGCCTTTGCCTCGCGGCACTGGCAATGGACCTGATCTGGGGCTATGCGGGCATCCTGAGCCTTGGCCATATGGCGTTTTTTGCGCTTGGCGGCTACATGATCGGCATGTGGCTGATGTATGCGCGCACCCAAGAAATTGTGGTGGCATCCCTGCTGAATGGCGGCTTGCCCGCGACGCCGCAAGAAATTCAACAAGGCATAGCCACACAGATATTTGGCGTCGTCGGCGCGTCGGACCTGCCCACCATTTGGACTTTTGCCCATAGCCTGCCGTTGCAGCTATCCCTCGTGGTGGCGCTTCCCCGGACTGCTGGCGTTGGTGTTTGGCTGGCTTGCATTTCGCAGCCGTGTGACCGGGGTTTACCTGTCGATCCTGACCCAAGCGATGACGCTGGCATTGGCCCTTCAACTATTTCAAAACGACAGCGGATTGCGCGGCAATAATGGCTTGTCGGGCCTGCAAAATGTGCCGGGCATGGACGGAGTCGGTCAGGATAGGCTATCACTCTGGTTCTTTTGGGCCTCTGCGGCAGCGCTTGGCATCGCGTATCTGGCTTTATCGCGCGTTGTGTCGGGCAAATTCGGATCAGGTATCCGCGCGATCCGCGATGATGAAGCGCGGGTTCGTTTTCTTGGCTATTCGGTCGAAGGCTACAAGCTGTTCGTGTTCACATTGACGGCCGTGATCGTGGCCATTGCTGGCGCGCTTTACTACCCTTAGGCGGGCATCATCAACCCGGCAGAACTGGCGCCCATCGCGTCCATCTAGCTGGCGGTCTGGGTCGCCATCGGTGGGCGTGGCCGGCTTTACGGCGCGGTAATCGGCACCGCCTTGGTATCGCTTTTATCAAGCTGGTTTACCGGCGGGCGCGCACCGTCCGTACCCTTGGGCTTTGCCACGATCAACTGGGTCGATTGGTGGCAAGTGCTGCTTGGCGTGGCCTTTGTTTGCGTCACCTTGTTTGCGCCAAAAGGAATGGGCGGAGTCTTCGACAGGCTGTCCGGGCTGCGCATGCCAGACCGCAAAGGTGCCCCGATTGGCCCTGCTGACGGATCCTTGCTAGAACGGGAGGCCGTGAAATGACCGCTCTGCTGGAAGTGTCTGGCGTCACGGTAACCTTTGATGGCTTTCGCGCTATCAATAACCTGACCTTTTCGATTGGCCCGGCAGAATTGCGCGCCATCATCGGCCCGAACGGGGCCGGCAAAAGCACCTTCATGGATATCGTGACGGGCAAAACCAAACCCGACACCGGCTCTGTGACCTTCGGCGAAAAATCCATCTCGCTTTTGAAGCGGTCCGAGGCTGAAATTGCCCGCGCCGGTATTGGCCGCAAATTCCAGCGGCCCACCGTGATCGAAGATCAGACGGTTGTCGAAAATCTGACCCTCGCCCTGAAGGCGGCACGCAGCCCCTGGCAGGTTCTGAGGTGGCGCAGCAAACCCGCCGACAGCGCCAAGATAGAGATTCTGGCAGCACAGGTCGGACTTGGCGAACACCTGCCGCGCAAGGCGGGCGAACTGAGCCACGGCCAAAAACAATGGCTTGAAATCGCAATGCTGCTGGCCCAGGACCCGCGCCTTTTGTTGGTCGATGAACCCGCCGCGGGCATGACTTTGGCGGAACGTGAAAAGACGACCCTCCTGTTGGTTGATATCGCCAGAACACGGGCGGTTGTGGTGGTGGAACACGACATGGAATTTGTCCGGCGGCTGAACTGCCGTGTCACAGTGCTGCATGAAGGCGCGGTTTTGGCCGAAGGCAGCCTGGATCACGTGACCAGGAACAAAGATGTGATCGACGTTTATCTGGGGCGGGGATCATGATCAAAACCACAGGGTTAACCCTGCATTATGGCAGCTCGCAAATCTTGCACGGCATTGATTTTGAAGCAAAGGTTGGCCAGATCACTTGCATCATGGGCACCAACGGCACTGGCAAAACCAGCTTGCTAAAGGCGCTGGCGGGCACGCATCCCCGGTCTGGCGGCTCGGTCGAGCTGGCTGGCGAAACCATCGGAGTGCTGCGCCCGCAGCAAATGGCGCAGCGCGGTTTGGCCATCGTGCCGCAGGGACGGATGATCTTCCCCCTGCTGACGGTGCGCGAAAACCTTGAAACGGCATTCGCCCTGTTGCCAAAACCGGAACACCGCATCCCGACGGATATCTACGATTTGTTTCCCGTTCTCAAAGATATGACCCACCGTCGTGGTGGGGATCTTTCGGGCGGCCAGCAACAGCAACTTGCCATCGCCAGCGCAATGATCATGCAGCCCAAAGTGCTGCTGCTTGACGAGCCGACGGAAGGCATCCAACCGAACATAATACAACAAATCGGCCACGTTTTGGCGTATCTAAAGGCCAAAGGTGGCATGGCAATTGTCTTGGTCGAACAATTTTTTGAATTTGCCTACGCGTTAGCGGATTACTTTTACGTTCTGCGACGCGGCGCTGTTTCGGTCTTTGGCCCGGCGAACAGCTTTGAAAAAGCTGCCCTGCGCGCCGAGGTTTCGGTTTGATGCGACCTAAGACTTCAACGTGAATTCGACTTTGGCCTTTGCAAAAAATTCCCCCCTTGCCGCGCCGGTCTTTACAGATGGGCAAGCTGCTAGACGTAAAATTCGGTGCCGTGCAATTGTGTCGACCACATCAAGGCACGGTCTGTGATCCCAGTTTGTAAAAATTCCAAATAAATACATCCTTCGCAGCGCTAATCGCCAATCCTCTGCACGCGCAGGATGTGAACCATGAACCGGTGCTGCTCGCCGATACCTCCGGCTCTATCACGCAAGCCTGGATTGACTTTCAACGCAGGGCTACGCCGCCACTATCACCGACCCAAACGTGTTGAATGCGGTCAAAAGCCAGCTTACCGGCGCCGTTACGGTGACTTATTCCAAATGGGCGGCCAAGCAGAAGACAGCGGTCGGCTGGACGATCATCGACTGCGATGCCGCTGCCCCGACTTTGCCGACGCGCTGCTGGACCCGCCGCGCCTTTCCTGAGGCCGCAATGCAATCGCAGACGCGCTGTTGCAAGGCATGCGCCTGATCAAGGCCAACACCATCACCGGCCTGCGTCGCATCATCGACTTTTCCAGCGACAGCGCCCGCAACTTCAGCGGCGTTGGCATCGTTGATGCGCGGGCTGGATTGCTGGCCACCAACATCACCGTCAACGGCCTGCCGATCCTGAATGACGCCGCCGAAAACCCGCTGGCCCACATCTGCACCGGCCAGAGCATCGGTGGACCGGGGACTTTTGTCGTTGCCGCCGACATCTGCTGCGGCGTTGCCGACGCCGTGCGCCGCAAGCTGATCCTTGAAACTGCAGGTGCGATCCCGATACAGGTGGCGGCGGGTCAGGGCCAGCTTTCGGCAGCGGCAATGCGGTAAAGACGCTTGAAAACAAATATTTGCCATTCTATCCCGCGATATTAGAAACTATCGCACATGTGCGATAGCCTCAAACAATCCGGCCCCCATCCAGCCGCACGATCCGGTCCATCCTGCCCGCCAAGTCAAGATTATGCGTGGCAATCAAGGCCGACAATCCCGTTTCCCGAACCAGTTCCATCAACACCCCAAAAACCTGATCTGACGTGCCGGGATCCAGATTTCCGGTAGGCTCGTCCGCCAACAAAAGCCGCGGATTATTTGCCAAGGCCCGGCAAAACGCCACCCGCTGTTGCTCGCCCCCCGACAGCGCCGCCGGCCGATGATCCGCCCGTGCCGCTATCCCAACCCGACCCAGCAAATCCATCGCCCGCGCCTTGGCTTGGGTTTTCGAAACCCCATTCGCAAGCTGCGGCAGAACAATGTTTTCCAAAGCCGAAAACTCCGGCAGCAAGTGATGAAATTGATAGATAAACCCCACTTCCTGCCGCCGAATATCGGTCCGCGCCCGGTCTGACAGCCCGGCCATATTCTGCCCCGCCAGCCGCACTTGCCCGGAATCCGCCGTATCCAACAGCCCCGCGATATGTAGCAGGGTTGATTTACCCGCCCCAGACGGCGCTACCAAAGCCACCACTTCGCCCCGAGCAACCATTACCGAAGCCCCGCGCAAAACCGTCACTTCCGATGGCTTGCCCCGGTTATAAGCCTTTTCCAACCCAAGCAGTTCCAGCATCGCCTCACTCATACCGCAGCGCCTCAACCGGGTTCATCCTGGCCGCCCGCCGCGCCGGAAACAACGTCACAATAAACGACAATCCCAACGAAAGCGACACCGCCGACATCACATCGCCCCACTGCAATTTCGCGGGCAAGGCATAAATGCCCCGGATCGACGGATCCCAAACCCCGCCGCCGGCAACGTAATTTACAAAGGAAAAGATCGTATCAATATAGGCCGCAAACAGGCAGCCCAAGGCCACGCCCAAACCTGTGCCGATCAACCCGGTCGAGGCGCCACAGATGAAAAATACCCGCAGGATCGACCCTTCCGTCAACCCCATCGTGCGCAAAATACCAATATCGCGGCCCTTGTTTTTGACCAGCATGATCAGACCGGACACGATATTCATCGCGGCGATCAACACCAGAATCGACAGAATAATGAACATCACATTGTCCTCGATGCTTAGCGCCCGCAGAAACGCGCCCGAAGCATCGCGCCAAGTCCAAACCAACGCATCAGGGCCACCCGCCGCCATCACTGCACCCGCCAGATCATCCACATGGTCGGGGTCTTTCACCATCACCTCAAACTCGTCTACAAAGCCTTCGCGGTTAAAAAAGCTTTGCGCAGCGGCCAATGGCATGTAAATCCGTGTGCGATCAATGTCATAGCGCCCAGCCGTAAAGATATAGACCACGTCATAGGCATTCACCCGCGGGCTGGTGCCAAAGGCGGTTTTGGCCCCGTTTGGCGAGATCAGGCGCAGCTTGTCACCAACGCCGATGCCCAGTTCGCGTGCGATGCCGGACCCAATCGCAATGCCTTGGTCAAACCGGTTGATATCGCCAGAAGCGTCTGCCCCGATGCCCACACGTGGGATCGTTTTCAGATCGGCCAGCGAAAGTCCAAAAACCTCGGCCCCAAGATTTCGATCTGTGCCCGCAGCCATCACCTGCCCCTTCACCAAGGGTGCCGCCCGCGTCACACCGGGCACCGCCATCAGCGCTTTCTCGATGCCCGCGTCTTGCGCAAAACCGCTGATCTTGATGCCCTGTTCATCTTGCCGCGCCGTCGAATAGACGGTGACATGGGCGTTTGCGCCCAAAATAGTATCCACAAATTCGGCCCGAAACCCGGCCCGCACGGCCAATGTGGCGATCAAAGCGAATACGGCCAAGGTGATGCCGATCAGGCTGATCCATGTCATCACCGACACGCCACCTTCGGCCCGCTTGGCACGCAAATATCGCCAGGCAATCATCCATTCAAAACGCGAAAAGGGGGGGGTGCGCTGGGTCATTTCGGGTCCGATCCTGGTTGCGGCACCGTGGCGGTTGGCAGGCGGATGGTCAAGCGCATCAGACCAAAAGCTGTTAAATTGCGCCGTGTTACGACAATCGTTTTTGCGTAAAACAGCAGATGCGGGGCACAAATACCCCGCATCGCACCCCAGGTCTGACCTTTAAAATCTTTGTGGCTGCTTTGGCTTGTTTTGTACCGTCTCTTCAATCGCCGCCATAACATCCGGGGTCATTTTGGCTTTAGAACCCAAGGCTGAAAGGTTGTCTTGCAACTGCGCCTGGCGCGATGCCCCCAGAATAACTGTCGAGACACGGGGGTTTTGCAAACACCACAGCAAAGCCAGATGATGCAAAGGCAACCCGACCTCTGCTGCCAGTTTCGCGAGGGCCTTGATTTTTACCAGCCGCGCCTGCCCGTCGTCTGACTGCAATTCTTCGCGCAGCCATTCGTACCCCGGCAGATTAACGCGGCTGTCGGATGGAATGCCGTCATTGTATTTTTCGGTCAGCAAGCCTGATGCAAGTGGCGACCAGATTGTTGTGCCAAGGCCAAAGCTGTCGTAAATCGGCGCGTATTCCGCCTCGATCTTTTGGCGCTCGAACAGGTTATATTGCGGTTGCTCCATCGTGGGGGGCGTCAGGCCCATGGACCGCGCGACAAGATGCGCCTCGGTGATTTGCTGGGCTGACCATTCCGACGTGCCCCAATAAAGCACTTTTCCTTGCAAAATCAAGGTGTGCATCGCACGAACTGTTTCTTCAATGGGCGTGTCCATGTCGGGGCGGTGGCAGAAATAAAGATCAAGATAGTCCACCTGAAGCCGCCTCAGGGCTGCGTGGCACGCATCTGT
The DNA here is from genome assembly GCA_043721855.1 of Pseudorhodobacter sp. Taxonomy (GTDB): domain Bacteria; phylum Pseudomonadota; class Alphaproteobacteria; order Rhodobacterales; family Rhodobacteraceae; genus JACMNW01. Next base: position 8,680 of record JAYSPY010000013.1, on the reverse strand, counting down.
GACATGCTTTGCTGACAGGCCCCTTTGGGTGGGTTTGGTGCCGCCCCAGAACACTTTGGAGGATACAACATAGCTGTCGCGCGTCCATTTAAGGCTCGCCAAAGCTTCGCCCATCAAAGTTTCGGAATTGCCCGCCTCATATCCTTCAGCGTTGTCAAAAAAGTTGACACCCGCATCATAGGCCGTGGTCATCAAGGTTCGGGCATCGCCGCCATCAACCTGTTTGCCGAATGTGACCCAAGAGCCAAACGAAAACTCTGAAACCTGAAGTCCCGATTTGCCCAAACGACGATATTCCATGCCTGTCTCCAATCTATGCAACGGCCAAGCCCGAAGCGGGCGATTTGGTTCCGATATAAAGCGTCAATCGCCGATTGTTAGCGGCAATTCGCAATCCAGGTTCGGGTCGGATTCTGATAGTCTTCGGTGCCGCGTGACGGCACCAGTGGTTTTGTGAAAGCACCCTCTGTCCCGTGCATTCTGCCGCTTTGCTTTTCAGCCTAGTATTCTCCACGACCAGAGGGAAAATCCAGGCCGGATTTCGCCATCCCTTACGAAGCAACACAAGGACATGTAAAGAATATTTGACATTAAGTTATGTATTTCATACTTAAAGACGAAGAAACCATACCCAAGGTCGAATCATTCATGTCTTTTGAAGAACGCAACGCTGTGTCCGGCATTCTGGTCTGCCTGATCAGTTGGGGGATCATGCTGTCAGTATTGTTGCAAAAATCGGCCGCAGGGCTGTTTGAAGGCAGCGCCGGGCTGATGCATTGGGCGCAGGCCGTGTTGTGGTTGATCTTGATTGGCATCGCAGTTGCCATTGTGATGACGATTTTGTTCAACATCGCCTACGCCATCATCTCTGGCGAAAAAAAGCCCGACTTTCTGCGCGATGAACGGGACACGCTGATCGGTCTGCGCGGCATGCAGGCGACGCTGGTGGTGCTTTCGGCGGGCATCATTTTCGCCTTCATCGCCTTGGCATTTGGACAGACTATCTTGACGGTGATGAACATGATCCTTGGCGCCTGCGCGCTAAGCAGTTTTGCCAGCGAGGTCACCAAACTTATCCTCTACCGCCGGGGGTTTTGACCTTGGCCCGTGCCAAAATAACCAATCAAATTCGCCGCCTACGCTTTGATGCTGCCGAGATGACGCAAAAAGATCTGGCCGAGGCCGTGGGTGTTACCCGTCAAACCATCATGGCCATCGAAAACGCCAAATATTTTCCCAGCCTGGAGCTTGCCTTTCAAATCGCCCAAGTTTTTCAAAAGCCGCTTGATCAGGTGTTTCAGTTCGAACCAGACCCCGCCTGATCTTCAAACCAACTCAGGAGGTCCACCATGAAACGCATTTTTATGCGCCCGATCGGGCTTGCCATTTTTCTGCTTTTTGCCACCGCGATTCCGATCGTGATGGCAACGGTGACGATGTATCAAATCCCCACCGGTCAATTGCAGGGGGTTTCCATCAAATTCGCAGCGGTGCCGTGGTCGCTGTTTGTCCACTCGCTGGGCGGGGTGCTGTTCGGGCTGCTGGGCCCCTTGCAGTTCGCTGGCGTCCTGAAGCGCCGCTTTGGGCGGCTGCACCGGGTGACCGGGCGGGTGTTTGTGGCGGCGGGCCTGATGTTGGCGCTGTCGTCACTGCGGTTACTGGCCGAGTTTCCGCATCCGTCGACCTGGGTTCTGACCAGCGCCCGGCTGGCTGCCGGGGCCGGGCTGGCGGCGGCACTGATCACGGCGCTGGTCGCAATAGGGCGGCGCGATATCGCGCGGCACCGGGCATGGATGATCCGCGCCTATGCGGTTGGCATGGGGGCGGCGACGATTTCCTTCATCATGTTGCCGATTTTCCTGATCACTGGCGAGCCGGTCGAGGGTTATGCCGCCGATCTGCTGTTCGTGCTGTCATGGGTGATCAACATCGTGATCGCTGAATGGGTGATCCGGCGCACAGCTATCCCGCAACGGGCAATCACAGCGGCGGTAGCGTCAGCGACGCGGTCAAAAACCAAAGCGCCGTGGCCTATAAAAACAGCCGCTCCGCCAGCCCAACAAACTGGCACAATGGGGCCGAAATGGTCAGCACGACGGCAAAAAAACCAGCTCTGATCAAAGGTTTCAGCCTACGAACAGGCGCAGTTCAGGAACCGACACACAATATCCTGGCGGTAAAGCGTGGCGGCACCGGTTTCCATCAGATTTGCGAATAAATCTCAACCACCCGCGCAACAGCCGCCTCTGCCGTCATCTCTTCGCTAACACCTGTGCGGCGAGAGGTAAGTTCGACCACGCCATTCGCCAACCCGCGCGGGCCGACCGTGATGCGCCACGGTAGACCGATCAGATCCATCGTGGCGAATTTCGCGCCAGCCCGTTCATCACGGTCGTCATACAGCGCTTCAAGCCCCTTGGCCGCCAGTGATTTATACAAACCATCACAGGCCGCATCGGTGCCCGCGTCGCCCTGTTTCAGGTTCACAATCCCCACCGGGAATGGCGTCACACCTTCGGGCCAGATGATGCCCTTGTCGTCATGGCTGGCCTCGATGATCGCGCCCAGCAGGCGGGATACGCCAATGCCATGTGACCCCATTTCCACAGGAACGCGGCTGCCGTCGGGGGTTACGACCGTGGCCCCCATTGCGTCGGAATACTTGGTGCCAAAATAGAAAATCTGCCCCACCTCGATGCCCCGCGCGGTCTTGCGGCGTTCTTCGGGGATGGCGTCGAACAGGGCGGCATCGTGGGTTTCATCGGTGCGGGCATAAAGCGTGGTGAATTCGCGGCACACTTCGGCCACGGCATCGCGATCATCGTAATCCACATCGCGCGCACCAAGGCGCAGGTCGGTCACGGCACTGTCAAAAAACACCTCAGACTCGCCCGTTGCCGCCAGCACCAAGAATTCATGTGTATCCTCGCCACCAATAGGCCCGCTATCCGCGCGCATCGGAATGGCGGTCAGACCCATGCGTTCATAGGTGCGCAGGTAGCTGACCATATGACGGTTGTAGGCATGCAGGGCGGCGGCTTTGTCGACATCGAAATTATAGCCGTCTTTCATCAAAAACTCGCGGCCCCGCATCACGCCGAAGCGCGGGCGCATCTCGTCACGGAACTTCCACTGAATATGATACAACGTCAGCGGCAGGTCTTTGTAGCTGGTCACATGGGCGCGGAAAATATCGGTGATCATTTCCTCGTTCGTCGGCCCATACAGCATGTCGCGGCCCTGACGGTCCTTGATGCGCAGCATTTCTTGGCCATAATCGTCATAGCGACCAGACTCGCGCCACAGATCAGCGGGCTGCAACGTCGGCATCAACAACGGAATGTGCCCCGCGCGCACCTGTTCTTCGTTTACAATCGCCTCGATCCGGCGCAGCACCCGCAGCCCCAGCGGCAACCAGGAATAAATGCCTGCCGCCTGCTGTTTGATCATGCCCGCGCGCAGCATGTAGCGGTGCGATACGATCTGCGCCTCGGCAGGGTTTTCCTTCAGGACGGGCAGGAAATATCGGGTCAAACGCATGAAACTGAGGCCTTCCTGGAATTGGTTCGCTGTCTCCTAACGGGAAGCGGGGTTGCGGGCAAGGCGGCAGAGGCGTCGGACGCGTGCAAGAAGATCAGGAATGTCTTTGCGTTAACTTTTGGCTTTGATCAGAAGCCGGATTTAACCCAGTTTTTACCTCTGTCGGAGCAGACACCGACCGCCCCGGCAGGGCATACCCCTTGCAAGCCCGTGCCCCAAGGGCAATATGGCTTAAAACGCAAGGATGACCCGATGGGATTACCGTTACCAGTTCAGGCCAGATATTGGGGGATTGCGGCTGCAATCTTTTTCCTGATGCTCTGGCTGTTTGGCGATGTGATGGTGCCATTCATTGTCGGCGGCGCTATCGCTTATTTCCTTGATCCGGTGGCAGACCGTCTACAGCGTGCAGGTCTAAGCCGGGTGATGGCGACATCCGTGATCTCGATATTGGCGCTGGTGATGGTTGTGTTGCTGGTTCTTTCAGTGATCCCGACGCTTGTGTCGCAACTGACAGCCTTGGTAAACGCGGCCCCTGATATTGCGCAAAAACTGCAAACTTTTCTGACCGACCGTTTCCCGCAACTGTCGGATGAAACCAGCACGGTTCGCCAAACGCTGGCCCAACTTGCATCACTGATCCAATCCAAGGGCGCGCAGCTTGCCAGTGGGTTGCTGAACTCGGCACTTGGGGTGATATCGGCGGTGGTGTTCATCGTCGTCGTGCCGGTGGTGGCGTTCTATCTGCTGCTGGATTGGGACAATATGGTCGCCAAGATCGATGCCCTTGTGCCGCGCGAACACGCGGAAACCGTCCGCAGCCTTGCGCGCCAGATCAACAATGTGATGGCGGGGTTTGTGCGCGGGCAAGTATCGGTTTGTCTGATCTTGGGCACTTTTTATTCTGTAGCGTTGATGCTCGCCGGCCTGCAATTCGGTCTGATCGTCGGGGCCATCGCAGGCACGATCACCTTTATCCCCTATGTCGGCGCGCTGATTGGCGGCTTGTTGGCGCTGGGGCTGGCGTTGTTTCAATTCTGGGGTGATTGGCTGTCGATAGGGTTGGTGGCAGGCATTTTCGTCGTCGGCCAGTTTCTGGAAGGCAATGTGCTGACGCCCAAGCTGGTTGGCAAATCGGTGGGCCTGCACCCGGTGTGGTTGCTGTTCGCGCTATCGTGCTTTGGCACGCTGTTTGGTTTTGTGGGCCTGCTGGTGGCGGTGCCGGTTGCGGCATCCATAGGTGTCTTGATGCGCTTTGGCATCGCGCAATATCAGCGCAGTCTGCTTTATCAAGGCCTTGATCACCCCGGCACGACCAGCACCACGAGGCCAGAGGATCAACCTTGATCCGGCAACTGACCCTTGATTTGCCCACAGACATACGCATGACCCGCGCTGATTTCTGCATATCGCCCGCAAATGCACTGGCCTTGGCCGCTGTTGACGCATGGCATAATTGGCCCAACCGTAAGATGCTTCTGACAGGCCTCAGTGGGGCCGGTAAAAGCCACGTTGCGCACATATGGGTGGCAGATGCGAATGCACTCCTCGTGCCCGCGGCTTTGCTTGCCGGTGCCGATATTCCGGCCTTGGCCGCGCATGGCACCATAGCTGTTGAAGATGCCGATACGGTGGCCGGTGATCCCGCAGCCGAGACAGCGCTGTTTCATCTGCACAATTTGCTTGCCACATCCGGCAGCCTTTTGATCACGGCCCAAACCCCACCGCGCGACTGGGGCCTGACCCTGCCCGATCTTGCCAGCCGGATGCAGGCCACCGCGCTTACCCGGCTTGACCCGCCTGATGACGCGCTGCTGACGGCGGTTCTGGCAAAGTTGTTTGCTGACCGCCAGCTTGTGATTTCGCCAAACCTGATCCCCTATCTGGTGGTGCGCATGGATCGCTCCATCGCCGCCGCCCGCATATTGGTTGAGGCGCTGGACGCCCGTGCCCTTTCCCAACATCGACCGATTACCCGCGCCATGGCCGGGGAAATACTGGACATCGACGCAACTGAATGAAACCTTGTCACATCTCTTTCACATTTCGCACTGATAAGCGCGGTTCATGACCCAAGCAGATTTTCTCAAAACCCCGTTCGCCACGCCCGTCACCCTTGGGCCGGATGAAACCACTGGCCCCAAGCGGTTTTTCAACCGCGAACTTAGTTGGCTGGCCTTCAACTGGCGCGTGCTGGACGAGGCATCGAACCCCGCCGTGCCCTTGCTGGAACGTCTGCGGTTTCTGTCGATTTCCGCCACCAACCTTGACGAATTTTATTCGGTGCGTGTTGCTGGCCTGCGGGCGCTGGAACGCAGCGGCAATGCCACCCTGTCCGAAGATGGCCGCAGCCCGCGCGAACAGCTTGTGCTGATCCATGATGATGCGCGCCATTTGCTGCAAACCCAGCAAGGCGTCTACAACAAGCTGAAAAAAGAAATGGAAGGCGAAGGCATTCGCCTGCTGACCCGGTCCAAACTGACCGCCAGCGATCTGAGGTTTCTTGAAGATCACTTCTTGAACAAGGTGTTCCCGGTTCTGTCACCGCTTGCGATTGATCCGGCACACCCGTTTCCGTTTATTCCCAACACCGGGTTCAGCCTTGCATTGCAGCTGGAACGCATCACCGACAACCGTGAGCTGCAAGCACTTTTGCCAATCCCGCAGCAAATTGCCCGCTTCGTGCGCCTGCCCGGCAAACCCGGCGAGCATCGCTTTTTGCCGCTGGAAGAACTTCTGCTGCTGCACCTGAACATGCTGTTCCCCGGTTATACTGATCGTGGCCATTGCGCCTTTCGCGTGCTGCGCGACAGCGATCTGGAGGTGGAGGATGAGGCCGAAGATCTGGTCCGCGAATTCGAGACTGCCCTGAAACGCCGCCGCCGTGGCGAGGTGATCCGCCTGAAGATCAGTGCCAACGCGCCCGAAGATCTGCGCGCGCTGATTATGGCAGAACTCGCCGTGACGGAAACGGACGTGGTCGAAGTGCGCGGCCTTGTCGGCATCGCCGATCTCAAGGAACTGGTGCTGTCGTCGCGCCCCGATCTTCTGTGGCCCGTCTTCACCCCACGCGTGCCGGAACGGGTTCAAGACCACGAAGGCGATATGTTCGCCGCTATCCGGCAAAAAGACATGCTGCTGCATCACCCCTATGAAACCTTCGATATGGTGATCCGGTTTCTGGAACAGGCCGCGCGCGACCCCAATGTTCTGGCCATCAAACAAACGCTGTATCGCACCAGCTATGACAGCCCCGTTGTCAGTGCCCTGTGCGAAGCGGCAGAAGCGGGAAAGTCCGTGACCGCCTTGGTGGAGCTGAAGGCCCGGTTTGACGAGGCCGCAAATATACGACAATCGCGCCGCCTTGAACGCGCGGGCGCGCATGTGGTGTACGGCTTTATCCACTACAAAACCCACGCCAAAATCAGCACCGTCGTGCGGCGCGAAGGCGAAAATCTGGTCACTTACACCCATTACGGCACCGGCAACTATCACCCGATCACCGCGCGCATTTATACCGACCTGTCGTTTTTCACCTGCGACGCCGCCTTGGGCCGCGATGCGACTAAGGTATTCAATTACCTCTCTGGCTATGTGCTGCCCGAGGGGCTGGAAAACCTGGCCATTTCGCCCACCACACTGAAGCCCCGCCTGCTGGAATTGATCGCGGCCGAAGCCGATCATGCTCGCGCCGGGCGGCCCGCCGAAATCTGGGCCAAGATGAATTCCGTGATCGAGCCGGAAGTGATCGACGCGCTTTATGCAGCCTCCCAAGCCGGGGTGAAAATCAGCCTTGTCATCCGTGGCATCTGCGGCGTGCGTCCCGGCGTCAAAGGTCTTAGCGAAAACATCCGCGTCAAATCCATCGTCGGTCGCTTCCTCGAACACTCCCGCATCATGTGCTTTGGCGCGGGCGAGGGCCTGCCATCCAATGCCGCCAAGGTGTTCCTGTCCTCCGCCGACTGGATGGACCGCAACCTGTCGCGGCGCGTCGAAACCCTGGTGGAAATTCATAACCCCACCGTCCGCAGCCAGATCATGGGCCAGATCATGGCCGCCAACCTTGCGGACGAGGCGCAATCCTGGGTCTTGCGGCCGGACGGCACCTACCGCCGCGAGCTGCCCGCCGGGGCCACGCTTTTCAACTGCCACCGCTTCTTCATGGAAAACCCCTCGCTCTCTGGCCGCGGCACCGCCGGTGTCAAAGACGCCCCCCGCCTCGCCGGCGAATGACCGAAGTCCCTAAAACTTAACTAAAATTTCTCTTCATCCGTCCCCAAATATCCCACGGGGTGATGAGCGCCCGGAAAATCTTCCGGGGAAGATTTTCAGCGAAGAGCGCCGCACACGCCTGCGCGGCAGAGGGGGTGTGAAACCCCCGGCGCTCCCAACAAGGACAGCCTGCATTGACCACTCGCCCCGCATCCGCCATGCAATCCCCATCGGACGCTGCAGGGGAATCAGACATGAACGCCGACACACTCCCACCCGTTCCCGCCGATCCTGGTGACGTTTCCGGCGACGAGACCCGCGAAGCCCTCGATTCCAGCGAAGGCTGGGGCCCGTTCGGCAAACCCCTCGTCCTCGACCCCTCCGCCCGCGCCCTCAGCCGGGTCGGCGTCGTCGATGTCGGCTCCAACTCGGTGCGGATGGTGGTGTTCGACGGCGCTGCCCGCTCGCCCGCCTATTTCTACAACGAGAAAATCATGTGTGGCCTCGGCAAGGGCCTGGCCGAAACCGGCCGCCTCAACCCCGAAGGCCGCATCCGCGCCCTGAACGCCCTCAAACGCTTCGCCCTTCTCGCCCACGGCATGGGCATCAGCAACCTGACCGTCATCGCCACCGCCGCCACCCGCGAGGCCGCCGATGGCCCCGAATTCCAGGCCGAAGTCCTCGCCCAGACCGGTCTGAAACTCAGGGTAATCAGCGGTGACGAAGAGGCGCGGCTGTCCGCCCAGGGCGTCCTTCTCGGCTGGCCAGAAGCCAAGGGCGTCGTTTGCGACATCGGCGGCAATTCGATGGAACTGGCCCGCATCGGTGATGGCAAAGTGACCCGCCGCGCCACCTCACCCCTGGGCCCGTTCCGCCTGCAACAGGTCAAGGGCGACCCCAAGGCCCGTGCCGACCACATCGCCAAACA
>JAYSPY010000012.1:0-15709 GCA_043721855.1 Pseudorhodobacter sp. | reverse complement strand
ATCTCGGCGTCGATGGCTTCAAGGATGCTGTCGGCGGCGAAGGGCGGCGGGACGTAGATCACCGTGGCGTTGGCTTGGGTGGCGGCCCGGGCGGCATGGACGGAGTCAAAGACCGGCAGGCCAAGGTGCAGCGAGCCGCCTTTGCCGGGGGTGACGCCGCCGACCATCCTGGTGCCGTAAGCGATGGCCTGTTCGGAGTGGAAGGTGCCTTGCGAGCCGGTGAAGCCCTGGCAGATCAGACGGGTGTTGGTGTTGACGAGAATGGACATGGCTTACCCCTTGACCGCTTTGACGATCTTTTGCGCGGCGTCCGACAAGTTGTCGGCGGCGATCACGTTCAGGCCGGAATTGCGGATGATATCCTTGCCGAGTTCGACATTGGTGCCTTCCAGACGCACCACCAGCGGCACTTGCAGGCCGACCTCTTTCACCGCGGCAATCACGCCCTCGGCGATGATGTCACAGCGCATGATGCCGCCGAAGATGTTGACGAGGATGCCTTTGACTTGTGGATCAGAGGTGATGATCTTGAAGGCCTCGGTCACTTTTTCTTTGGTGGCACCGCCGCCGACGTCCAGAAAGTTGGCGGGCTCAGCCCCGTAAAGCTTGATGATATCCATCGTCGCCATGGCAAGACCTGCGCCGTTGACCATGCAGCCGATTTCACCGTCGAGGGCGATGTAGTTCAGGTCAAACTTCGAGGCGGCGAGTTCCTTGGGGTCTTCTTCCGTCTCATCGCGCAGGGCCATGATATCGGCGTTGCGGTAGAGCGCGTTGCCGTCAAAGCTCATCTTGGCATCAAGGCATTTGATGTTGCCATCGGTGCCGACCATCAGGGGGTTGATCTCCAGCATCTCCATGTCTTTTTCGACGAAAAGCTTATATAACGTGCGGGTCAGGGTGACGCATTGCTTGACTTGATTTCCGGTCAGACCGAGGGCAAAGGCGATGCGGCGGCCGTGGAAATCGGTGAAGCCTGTGGCTGGATCAACGCTGAAGGACAGGATCTTTTCGGGCGTGTCATGTGCGACATCTTCGATGTTCATACCGCCCTCGGTAGAGGCGACAAAGGAAATGCGGCTGGTTTGACGATCGACCAGAAGCGCCAGATACAGCTCGCGCGAAATGTCGGAGCCGTCTTCGATGTAGATGCGGTTGACCTGTTTGCCTGCGGGGCCGGTCTGGTGGGTGACAAGCGTGCGGCCCAGCATCTGGCGGGCAAATTCGGCGGCTTCACCGACCGATTTTGCAAGCCGGACGCCGCCTTTTTCACCAGCCTCAGCTTCCTTGAATTTGCCTTTGCCGCGACCGCCCGCGTGAATTTGCGATTTGACCACCCAAAGCGGACCGTCAAGTTCACCCGCCGCTGTCTTTGCTTCTTCCGCGCGCAACACGACGCGGCCATCCGACACCGGAATGCCGTAGCTGCGCAGCAGAGCTTTGGCCTGATATTCGTGGATGTTCATTTTGCTGTCCTGCACCTGAGGAATTTACGCCGTGATGGCATGAAAAGACGCTGTTGGAAAACGACTTTTGCTTAAATTACAAGATTGTGTGGGAAAATCGACATTTGTGATCACACTTTTTAAGGGTGTGATCACAAGTAAGATGGTGTTTACGAAAAACAGCAGGCCGCTTCGTTACGCCTTAGTTAAGATACAGCGTGAACAGCATGGTTTGGCCGGACAGCATGGCATCAAACTGCGAAAGGCTTTGCGTACTGATCAGATTGCCCTGTTTAAGGTAGGGCACAGCGCCTTCGCCTTGAATCCACGCCGCCACATCAATGGCGCGCGGATCGGTGAACATGGCGGCAATATCGACGCCAACCGGGCCATCTATGCGCCAGAACGGCACCAGCTTTTCGCCCTTTAGCAGGGCCTCGAAATCCGCCAGCACGCCAAGCCACATTGGGCCGGTGCCGGGGGGCAATTCAATGCCAAGCGCGGATTTCTGGCCGTCTTTCGGGATCCATTCCCTGTCATTATCGGTTTCCGTGGCGACTTGCGCCCAGAAGCGGCGATTGTCAGTGACCATGGCCAGAAGGTGGGTTTGGGCGGACAGCATTTTCGCTTTGTCAGGCGTTTGGTTCAGGGTGGCCAGGATCATGGCGAAATAGTCAACGCCGTCCAGTGACGCGCCGCCGCCCATGCCAAAGATCGGATCAGGCGCGATTGTGCCAAGTGTCAGCATGGCCGTGCGCGCGTCGGTGATGCGGGTGATGGGATCGGTGGGATCATAGGCAAGGATCATATCGGACAAGCCGCCCAAGAGGTGGGTATAGGCAGAAAGCCAAGCAGCATCTGCTGCGTCGAACCGGATGACAGGGGCGGGGGTGGCGGGATCGCGCGCGTCCGATTGCCAGCCTATGATCATCGGGCCCATGACGGCCAGCAGGTCTTCGCCGCTGTCGCGCGCGCTATTTGCATTGATGTCGAACCAGATGTCTTTGAAAGATATTTCGACGCCGAAATCGGCTGTGGGTGCAATTTTGGAGAGTGGTGCGCGGGCGGCGTCCATGCCGAGGCTTACGTTTTTGAACAGGGAGGCGATGGCGGATGGATCAAACGCCGTGGGTGCCGGATTTTCGGGGATCGGCAGGCGCAGGAAGGGCAGCAGGGTCAACGGCTCGGACAGGCCGGTTTGCCAGCGCAGTTGCAGCGCTTGTTCCACACTGCGCAAAAAGCGCACTCCGCCAAGGGCAAAGCGGTCTGCATCGGTAGGGTCGGGCAGGCTGGCCAGGCGGGTTTCGGTGGCGGTCAGGCCGGAGGCACCGATTTCAGCGGAAATCGCCTCGGCTGTGGCGGTGGTGGCAAGTGCCAGGCTTGCGACGCAGATCAGGGGGAATAATCGCATGAAACACCTTTTGATTTCTATGCGGGCAATCTGCGCGGGTGGCGTTGAAAAAGCAATCACCCGGCAGGTGGGGCATGCCTTACCTGACGCTGGTGCTGGCTACAAACAGGGTTTGGCCGCGGGGCAATTGGGTATCGCGTCTTTGTGCGGTAAAGCCGCAAGCCTGGGTAAGGCGCATCACATCATCCGCCAGCAGGTGATAGGGCGCGCGGTTTGGGTGGGTGACGACGCCGTCGGGTTGGCGGTATTGCGTGGTGGCTTGGGTGGCATCTGGGGCAAGGAAGACGGTGAACAGCAGGCGCTGCAGGGTTGGAAACCGGGCGGCCAGATTGGTGAGGGCGCGGCACAGGTGATCTGCGGGCAGGTGGGTGAAGACGGCGAAGGCGATGGCGTAGTCGATGTTGGCGGGGATGCAAGGAAAGTTGAAATCGGCATCTTCGATCAGATGGCCGGGGGGCAGGCGGTCTTTGTGCGCCAGTTCAAGATCATAGCCGCGCTGCATCAAGGGGCCAGACAGATCGGTGGCCCAATAGTGGCCCGCATCAAGGTAGGGCACGGCTTTGCAGCCAAGCCGAAGCGCGCCTGCCCCGATATCCAGAAGGCGGTGATGTGGGGCCAGCCCTTCGGCGCGCAGGGCGGCCATCTGGGCGCGCCCCGTTTCATCCCAGCGCCCACCGACGATATCGCGGTGACGGCCTTTGGCCAGGGCATCGGCGTAAAAATTGGGGACCAGATAGGGGGAAATGGGGCCTTGGGTCATTGGCGACGGGCAGGGTCAGGCTTGGGGGAGGCTGTCAAGAAATGGCCCTGCGGGCAGCACCGTCAGCTTATCCCAAAACCCGGACAGACCGCCGGGATAGGTGTCCATCGTGATGGGATCCCACGCCTTTTTCAGCGCTTTATACTGTGATTTCAGCACCTTGTTTCTGGTCGCGTCAAACTTGCGGATGGCCACCAGCCCGGTTGGGGCGGCATCAAGGATATCTATTTGAAGATCGGGGCGCTCGTTCAGCAAGATCATCAGGGTTTTCCAGACATCGCCGGTCCATTCGGTTTCGGGGGTCTGGATGCGGCTGGTCATCGCCACGGTAGATGGCAGACAATCGTGGATCACCACAAGGCCGCCCTCGGCCATCAACGGCTCGATATTGATGAAATCACGCAGCAGCGCCTCGTAATGGTGCAGGCCATCAAGGAAGGCGAGGTCGATTTTGCCCTTCATCCGCCGGGCGGTGCTGCTTTTGAAAAACGCATCGGAGGTGTCTTGAAAAAACACCATCTCGCGGCCTTTCAGGGGCGGGATCTGGTGCAGTTGGAAGGACGGGTCGATGGCCACGAAATTACAATCGGCAAAGCGCAGGCTGGACCCGGTAAAGGTGCCAATTTCAAGATACCAATCGGGGTGAAGCCTTTGGTGCAGCGCTTTGAGGACGCGAAAATAGCGCAGGCCCTGGGGGCGCATGGCGGGATCAATAGTGTCAAGTTCGGGGTCAACTTTGGTGTCCATTGTCGGCGTGGCCTTTTGGTTTCGGGTCATTGGCGCGGGTGTTGGTGGGTCTGCCGGGATTGTGGCGTTGGCCTTTGCGGCTTTTTGTTTGCGGGCTTGGCGCAGGTCTTGCAAAAATGTGACGCGGTCATCGCTGGAAATCAAGCTGTCATCTGCCGCCAGCCCGCGCGATTTGGAAGCATCAATCTGTGCCTGATCCGGGATTTGCCAACCAGCTTTCGCGGCGGGCAACAAAGCGCCGCAACGCAGCAGGTCGTCGAACAGCGCGCCAAAGTCTGCTTCGCCAAGCGAAAGATTATCCGCGCGTTTGCGGGGCCACCATTCGCGGATAAGGCAGGTCAGGTAGTGGTGGCTGGAATTTTCAAGGTCTGCGCCAAAGCAGTTGAGGTGGTTTAGCAGCAAATCGGGGGCTTCAAACCGCCGGGCGATGGTGATGATGGTTTGGCCGGGTTGCCGTGCAAAGGCCATGACATGGCCGTGTGATCCATCTGTGGTGACGATGGTTTCAGCCGCGGCGTAGGTATCCATCTGATGGCCAAGCGGGTAAACCTCTGGCACATAAATCTGGTATCCCGCGCGGGCGAGGTTTTGTTCCAGCAGGTCTTCGCACAACAGGCGGCCAAGGCTGGGGTCAAGCCGCGTGCGGGTGACAAACAGCTTTGATCCGGGCAGGGGTGTGGTTTTGGGGCGAAACGCCGTGCGTGCCCATGCAATATAGCTGGGGTCGGCCAGACATTCGGTTTGCTCGCTGAACAAATCGGGGCCGATCAGCAGCTTTTCGACCTGCGTTGTGCTGGTGATCTGGCGCAGCGGTGCGGTGATGCCAAGCCCGGAGAACAGGCGCGTCATCAGCTTTTGCGAGGCGTCACTGCGCGCGCGGGCATCCAGCGGCGCAAAGACAATGCCATCGATTTTGCCCGCATGCGCCAAGCCTTGCAGGCGGCCAAGCGAGCGGGTGATTTGGTGCCCGAAATGGTGCGAGGCAAGGCCACCGTAAAGCCAGGTGCCGGGCAGGATTGCTGGGTTCAGCAGCTGATCCGGGCTGGGCGCAAAGCCAGCGCTGGACAGTCGGTTGGTGGCGCAATCTGTGTCCGGCACGGCCGCCCCGTTTGCATCCAGCACGGCAAGGGGCAGCAAGCGCCGGGTCGGCAACCGGGGCGGTGGCGGCACGATGATAGCGTGCCGCACCTCTGTCAGGGTGAACGGATTGCCCATGCCATCCGCCATTTGGTCCGTCCCCTGTCTGTTTTACCCCAAGGCGGGGTCGATTGCCTTGCAGGCTTCCAGCAGACCTTTGACCGCGTCAACCGATTTATCGAACATCGCCTGTTCGTCCTTGGTCATTTTGATGTTGATGACTTTTTCAACACCATTGGCACCAATAACCGTGGGCACGCCGACATACATGCCATTCAGGCCAAGCGCGCCATCAACATAGGCCGCACAGGGCAGCACGCGCTTTTGATCTTTCAGGAACGCCTCGGCCATTTCAATGGCGGCGGTGGCGGGGGCATAGAAAGCCGATCCGGTTTTCAAAAGGCCCACGATTTCGGCGCCGCCATCACGGGTGCGCTGCACGATGGCATCGAGTTTGTCTTGTGTGGTCCAGCCCATCGTCACGAGGTCCGGCAAAGGGATGCCGCCGACGGTGGAATAGCGGGCCAGTGGCACCATGGTATCGCCGTGACCGCCCAGCACAAAGGCCGACACATCGCGCATCGAGACGCCAAATTCGAGGCTGAGGAAATGGCGAAAGCGGGCAGAATCGAGCACACCCGCCATGCCGACAACCATATTATGCGGCAGGCCGGAATATTCGCGCAGTGCCCAAACCATGGCATCAAGTGGGTTGGTGATGCAGATGACGAAAGCTTTGGGGCAATGCTTCTTGATGCCTTCGCCGACCGATTTCATGACCTTCAGGTTGATGGCCAGCAGATCATCCCTGCTCATCCCCGGTTTGCGGGGCACGCCTGCGGTGACGATGCAGACATCGGCGCGGCGCAGAAAGGCATAGTCGTTGGTGCCGGTAACCTCGGCATCAAAGCCTTCGGAAGGGCCGGATTGCGAGATATCAAGGGCTTTGCCCTGCGGGGTGCCTTCGGAAATGTCGAAAAGCACCACATCGCCAAGTTCTTTCATCGCGGCAAGGTGGGCGAGTGTGCCACCGATTTGTCCCGCGCCGATGAGGGCTATCTTTGGTCTGGCCATGACTTTGTCTCCGAAGTCGGGTTCACGTTGCGGCATTGGGTAAACCCAAGCGCGCCTCCGCGCAAGGGCGCTGCACTGCGGCGCGAAATGCGGGGGCTGTTGCGGGCGGAATGTTTGCGCTAAATCGGCAACGCGCCGCCATTTTTGCGGGTTTTCAGGTGTTGGGACGCAATTTTGGAAGACGTGGCATTCTGGGCGCTGGCGGGGCTGGCAGCGGTTTTGGTGGGCCTTAGCAAGGGCGGATTGCCGGTGGTGGGAATGCTGTCGGTGCCGCTGATGGCGTTGGTCATGTCGCCGGTGATGGCGGCGGGGTTGTTGCTGCCGATCTATGTGATTTCAGATATGTTCGGGCTGTGGGCATATCGCCACGCCTTCAACAAACGCGTGTTGGCGATCATGGTGCCTGCGATGACCATCGGGGTTGGTATCGGCTGGGCCACGGCAAGCGTGGTGTCAGAGGCATGGGTGACGCTGCTTGTGGGGGTGATCGGGGCGGCGTTTGCGGCAAACCTGTTGATCAGGTCAAACCTTTTGATCAGGTCGGGGCGCGTGGTGACGCCAAAGCCAGCGGATGTGGCACCGGGGATATTCTGGGGGGCGGTGGCGGGATTTACCAGTTTTGTCAGCCACGCGGGCGCGCCGCCGTATCAGGTATTTGTGCTGCCGCTGAAGCTGGAAAAAGCGGTCTTTGCGGGCACGGCGACGATTGCATTTGCTTACGTCAACGCGATCAAGCTGGTCCCTTATTATGCGCTGGGGCAGTTGAATTTCGCCAGCCTGAAGGTGGCGGCGGTATTGGCAGTGCCTGCAAGCATCGCGGTGTTTGCGGGCGTGCGTTTGGTCAAGGTCATCCCGGAAAAGTTGTTCTTTCAGTTGATTTCCTGGGCGTTGCTGGCGATTTCGATCAAGCTGATCTGGGACGGGTATCGCGGATTCTAGATTTGTGTCAGGCCGGATCGCCCAAAGGCGGCACGGCTTCGGTCAGCTGCTGATACCCGCTGCCGCTGGCGACAAGGCAGGTGGTGCCATCGGGCGTGGTGACGGTGATCGTCCAAGTGCCGGTATCGGCAGAGCCAAACATTTCCATCATCACCTTGTCACCCGCGATGCCCATCGCGCGGCGGGTTTCGCTGTATTTGCCGGCCAGTTCAGCCAGCACAACCGACCGCGGCGCGCAGTTGCCCCCGGCAAACGCGTGTTGGGTGGCAAGGATCAGGGCGGCAAAGCCGAAGGACAGCCCGAACATCATCTTTGTCATCATTGGCCTTTCGCAAGGGTTGCAACCGTTGTGGCCAAGACTGCGGCCAAGATGCGCAGATTTGGTTAACGGCGCGGGCTGTTGGACGGGCAAGGTCTGCGCAAAGGGCAAGGTCTTGGCTTGCACAATGTCTTGGTCTGGCTGATGTTGGCGCAAAGCCAGGGCACTCGCAGCGAGGACGCAGACATGATCTTACTTATCCTTGGATTGATCCTTTGGTCGGGATCACATCTGTTCAACCGGCTGTTGCCGGACCGGCGCGCCGCGATGGGCGATGCGGGCAAGGGCGTGGTGGCGCTTGTCAGCCTTGCCGGGATCGTGTTGATGGTGATCGGCTACCGCGCGGCCCCGTATATCGAGGTGTGGTCGCCGCCACGGTTTTTGACCCATGTGAACAACCTTTTGATGTTGGTGGCGGTGTTTTTGGTGGGTGTGGGCTATTCCTGGGGGGTGGTGCGCACCAAATTGCGCCATCCGATGTTGGGCGCGGTCAAGGTCTGGGCGCTGGCGCATTTGCTGGTGAACGGCGATCTGGCAAGTATCGTGCTGTTTGGCGGATTGCTGGCTTGGGCGGTGAGCAGCCTGATCCTGATCAACAGGGCACAGCGTGTTTGGGTGCGGCCAGAGATAGGCCCGCTGCGCAATGATCTGATTTACGGCGTGGGATCGCTGTTGCTTTTTGGTGTGATCACATATGTGCACACTTGGTTGGGCGTATCACCTTTCGGGTAAGATCATGAAATTATATCGGTTTTTGTCAGATGATGACACATCGGCGTTTTGCCACAAGGTGACGGCGGCCCTGAACAAGGGCTGGGCGTTGCATGGCGGGCCGACTTACAGCTTTGACGCGGCGCGTGGGGTGATGCGCTGCGGTCAAGCGGTGGTCAAGGATGCGCCGGGCACCTACACGGCGCAGGTCAAGCTGTCAGAGCAATAGAGGCATTGGTTCCAAGGCCCCGAATGCTGCAAAGCAGCAAAGCGTTTGAAAGCTGTGATCACAGCATAAAAAATGTGATCACTAATTTGATTGTTTTTTAACCTGTTTGCGATAACGCCGCCCAGATGCGGCGTAACGGCGCGTGACTCCGCTTTGAAAAGCCGTCATAAAATCGGGAAATGCAGCAAGCTTTGGCACATTGCCTAAGCCCGCCAGCAAAAAGGATACGGATCATGGCCGAGATCGAACGGGTGAAGCGCCCGCTTTCGCCGCACTTGCAAATCTATCGCCCGCAGTTGACCTCTGTCACCTCTATTCTCACGCGGATCACCGGGAATGGTTTGATCGTGGGGGTGATTTTGGCGGTGTGGTGGTTGCTGGCGGCGGCTACGTCGCCTGCCTATTTTGCGGTGGCAAACGGGGTTGCGACATCTTGGTTCGGCGATCTGGTGTTCACGGTATCGCTTTGGGCTATCTGGTATCATTATCTGGCGGGTTTGCGGCATTTGTATTTTGACGCAGGCAAAGGGCTGGACATCCCCACGGCGGAAAAGCTGGGCTGGGGCTGTATCATTGGGTCGGTTGTGTTGACCATTTTGACCATTTTTGTCGTCTAAAGGGGGCTAATATGCGTTATTTGACAGATCGCAAGCGCGCCGTCGGCAAGGGCGCCGCGCATACCGGAACAGCACATCACTGGTCGATGCAGATGTCATCCGTGGGGTTGGCATTTCTGGTGCCGGTGTGGATTTATATCTTTGGCAGTGCGCTGGGCAAAAGCCACGAAGCTGTTCTGGCAACATTCGCGCAACCTTTTCCAGCGATCGTGACAGCGTTGGTGATTTTCGTCGGCATGCGGCACTTTGCCAAAGGGGCCAGCATGATGATCGAGGATTATGCCAGGGGCATGGCGCGCAAGATGTTGATCATCTTTGTTGTCTCGCTGTCTTATGTGATCACAGCCACTGGTTTGTTCGCGCTTGTGAAAATCGCGATCTGAGGGAAATTTGATGCCTGCTTATGCGTATGAGACACATGATTATGACGTGGTGGTTGTGGGGGCGGGCGGCGCTGGCCTGCGCGCCACGCTTGGCATGGCCGAACAGGGCTTGCGCACCGCTTGTGTGACCAAAGTGTTCCCCACCCGCAGCCATACGGTGGCAGCACAGGGCGGCATTGCGGCATCGCTGGCCAATATGGGGCCGGACAATTGGCAGTGGCATATGTACGACACCGTCAAGGGGTCTGACTGGCTGGGCGATATGGACGCGATGGAATATCTGGCGCGCGAAGCCCCGAAAGCGGTGTATGAGCTGGAACATTACGGCGTGCCGTTTTCGCGCACTGAGGATGGCAAGATTTACCAGCGCCCGTTTGGCGGCCACACGACTGAGTTCGGCGAAGGCCCGCCGGTGCAGCGCACCTGTGCTGCGGCAGACCGCACGGGGCACGCGATTTTGCACACTTTGTATGGGCAATCGTTGAAGAATAATGCGGAGTTTTTTATCGAATATTTCGCGCTGGATCTGATCATTGAGGGTGGTCGCTGCACGGGTATTGTGGCGTGGAAGCTGGATGATGGCACGATCCATGTGTTCAACGCCAAGATGGTGGTACTGGCGACCGGCGGCTATGGCCGCGCATATTTTTCTGCAACCTCTGCCCATACCTGCACCGGCGACGGTGGCGGCATGGTGGCGCGGGCGGGTCTGCCGCTGCAAGACATGGAATTTGTGCAGTTTCACCCGACGGGGATTTATGGCTCGGGTTGCCTGATTACCGAAGGCGCGCGCGGTGAGGGCGGCTATCTGACGAATAGCGAAGGCGAGCGGTTCATGGAACGCTATGCGCCGACCTACAAGGATCTGGCGTCGCGCGATGTGGTCAGCCGCTGCATGACGATTGAAATTCGCGAAGGCCGGGGCGTGGGGCCGAACAAGGACCATATCCACCTTAACCTGAACCACCTGCCGAAAGAAACGCTGGAACTGCGTCTGCCAGGCATCACCGAATCCGCGCGGATTTTTGCGGGCGTCGATCTGATGAAAGAACCGATCCCGGTGATACCCACCGTGCATTACAACATGGGCGGGATTCCGACGAACTACCTTGGCGAGGTTTTGAACCCGACGCCGCAAAACCCGAATGCGATTTATCCGGGCCTGATGGCCGTGGGCGAGGCGGGCTGTGCATCGGTGCATGGCGCCAATCGGCTGGGCTCAAACAGCCTGATCGACCTGGTGGTGTTTGGTCGCGCGGCCGCCATTCGGGCGGGCGAGATTGTCGATCCGAAGGCGCGTTTTGCCCCGGTGAATACAGCGGAAGTTGACCGCGCGCTTGACCGGTTTGACGCAACGCGCCACGCATCGGGTGCTGTGCCAACCGCTGAACTGCGTCTTGAGATGCAAAAAACCATGCAGGCTGATGCGGCGGTGTTCCGCACCAACAAAACGCTGGCGGACGGCGTGGCCAAGATGACCGCGATTGCGGGTAAAATGGCGGATATTTCGGTGACGGACCGTTCCATGGTCTGGAACAGCGACCTGATGGAAACGCTGGAACTGGGCAACCTGATGCCGAACGCGATGGCCACGATTGTGGCTGCCGAGGCGCGCCACGAAAGCCGCGGTGCCCATGCGCATGAAGATTACCCAAGCCGCGATGATGTAAACTGGCGGGTGCATTCGCTGGCCTATGTGGACGGCGCATCGGTGAAAATGTCGTCACGCCCGGTCAATCTGGAACCGCTGACTTTGCAGGCCGATGGTGGCATTGATCTGAAAAAGATCGCGCCGAAAGCGCGGGTGTATTGATGAGGGTCGCGCGCCGTTACCGAATTGTCAGAAGTTGTGAAGGGCGGCGAAGTGCGGCCCGCGTTACCCTGTGCGCATCCAATGACCGGAGGCTAACATGACGCGTTTTCCCATTCTTTTGATTTTGACGGCTTTTGCCGCCTGTTCGCCCGCCGATCTTGCCAACAAGGTCAGCCGACGCGCGGCGGAATCCGTGGTGCAGCCGGTGGTCAACATCGACATGCCTGCCGGTGTGGCCAACGTAGCGACCGGATGCATCCTGGATGCGGCATCGCCAGCCGAGGTGGATGCGCTGGCGCGGGATGTGGGCGTCGAGGCGGGAAGTTCGACCAAAGCCCGCATTCGCGAATTGGCACTGCGTCCCGGTGCGCAAGCGTGCTTTGCCGCGAACGGCGTGCCGCCGTTGCAGGGATGATCCGATGAAACCTGTCATGGCATTGCTTTTGGTACTATCGGCCTGTGGCCCGGTGTCATTGCCACAGGCCGAAAGAGCCTGCTTTGAACGCGCCCGACTGGCGCAACACCCGCGCGGAGCGGTCGGCATGGGCGTCAATTCTGACGGCAAGACTTCGGGCCTGCTGGAGCTGCAAGTATCAACTGATTACCTGCAAGGCCGCGACCCTTCTGCCGTCTACGATCAATGCGTCGTGCAGAAATCCGGCATGCCGCCGTCAATACCGCTTTATTCCCGCTCCGATTGGAAATCTTGATCCATGGTTCAGTTTACGCTTCCCAAGAATTCGAAAATTCGCGTCGGGCGCACATGGCCGCGGCCCGACGGCGCCAATGTGCGCAAATTTCAGGTGTATCGCTGGAATCAGGAAGATGGCAAAAACCCGCAGGTCGATACCTATTTCGTCGATATGGATACCTGCGGCCCAATGGTGCTGGACGCGTTGATCAAGATCAAATCGGAAATTGACCCGACGCTGACATTTCGGCGGTCCTGCCGCGAAGGCATCTGTGGGTCTTGTGCGATGAACATCGACGGCATCAACACGCTGGCCTGTATTTACGGGCTGGACGAGGTGAAGGGCGATGTAAAGATCTATCCGCTGCCGCATATGGCGGTGGTGAAGGATCTGATCCCGGACCTGACGCATTTCTACGCGCAGCACGCCTCGATCATGCCGTGGCTGGAAACCAAAACCAACCGCCCTGCCAAGGAATGGCGGCAAAGCATTGAAGACCGCGAAAAGCTGGACGGGCTTTATGAATGCGTGATGTGCGCCTGCTGTTCGACCGCGTGCCCAAGCTATTGGTGGAATGGCGATAAATATCTTGGACCAGCAGCGTTGCTGCATGCCTACCGTTGGATCGTGGATTCGCGCGATGAAGCCACGGGGGAGCGGTTGGACAACCTCGAAGACCCGTTCAAGCTGTACCGCTGCCACACCATCATGAACTGCGCCAAAACCTGCCCCAAAGGCTTGAACCCCGCGAAGGCGATTGCGGAGATCAAGAAACAGATGGTCGAACGGGTGGTATAAACCGCCCGGCCTATACCTCTGGCCGTATGTTCTGGTTTAACCGAAACAGATTGTGCGGATCAAACCGGGCCTTCAATCGCGCGAGGCGGCGGTATTTTTCGGCGCCATACGCCTGCCGGGCAACATCGTTCCCGACATCGCCTTGTTCATTTACATAATTGCGCTCCATCGACAATGCGGCAAGGGTACGGGCGCCTTTGCGACCCCAGGCAAGGCAGGCGTCATCCACTGCAGGGTCATCCCAGACAGGTTGCACGATCCAATAAAACCCGGCGTCCCGGCCAGAATAGGCTGTGGCATCCTCGGCAACATCGCTGATCGCTCCACCCAGTTGAAGGACGTATATTTCACAATCGGGTGCCGGTGTTTCACGCACATGGTCCAGCATCGCCGCTGCGACCGCCGGGCTGATATCGGCAACGAAGCCGCCCCGGTTATAAATCCGCCGCCCCCAGCCCATGATTTCATCATGTTGGCTTTGAAATTCAACAAACGCGCGTTCTGACATGTCTGCCTGCGTCGCCGTTCCAAGCGCACCGAACGGCCGGATCAGGCTTTCGGGATCTGGGTCATCACCGCTGTGACAGGCAGCGATGCTGATACAGGTGGTCGTCACATTAAGGGCCACGGTAACCGACCGCGGTGCCAGTGCCGCTGCTTTGGCAAAATTGTGTAGAATATCGGGGCCATGATCGGGGTTGTACATCCAGTGCCCGGCGGTCACTTTGCCCACAGGATGCATGCGAAACGTGAATTCGGTCACCACCCCAAAGTTGCCGCCACCCCCGCGCAGACCCCAGAAAAGTTCTGGCTCTGATGTCGGGCTTGATCGAACGATGTCACCATTTGCAGTAACAATTTCAACGGATAACAGGCTGTCCACGGTCATACCAAAGCGCCGGCTGGTCCAGCCCATGCCGCCGCCCAAGGTCAACCCGCCCACCCCGGTATGCGAAATGACCCCCGCTGGCGTGATCAGGCCGTAAGGCGCCCCCGCCTTATCAAGATCGCCAAGCAACGCCCCGCCACCGACCACCGCGATGCGCGCCTTTGGGTCGACTTTGATTTCTTGCATGCGCGACAGGTCAATGACAACGCCCCCATCGCAAGTTGACAGGCCCGGAATGCTGTGGCCGCCGCACCGCACCGCCAAGGGCAGGTCGGTTGTTGCCATCAATTTGACGATTGCGGATATCTCAGTTGCAGTTTCCGGGAAGACGATTGCGACAGGATGTCGGTCAAACATGCCATTCCAGACCCTGCGACCAGCTTCATACCCCACACTATCGGCGGTCATAATTGATGTTTTGGGGAGGTGTTTGAAAAGCTCTGAAATAAGATTTTCTGCGCGCAAGTGCCACTCCTTCCTTGGAAAGAACAGTGACGGCATTAGTGAGAAAGTGATTTGGGGCGTTTAACGTCAGTTTATTTAACGACCAAAAAATAGCATTGAACCGGCGGTGCGTCTACCGACTGACAATCGTCACCCAATACGACCCATTCACGCGGTGCCGCTGCAAAAGCATCCCCAATTGCGCCAAGAGCCGCCCCAAGGGGTTGAACCCGGTGAAGGCGGTTGCAAAGATTAAGAAGCAGATGGTGGAACGCATGGTTTGACGCGGGCTTTCATCTTGGCTTAAATATCCTCGCCGAAGGCACCGAAGGTGAAGCCACGATGAAACTTGCAGAACCAGCCCATTCAGCGCCGGGGGACGCCGCCCGTCGATTGGCCGTCAAGCCGGTGATTTGTTATCCCGTCGAAGGTCTGTCTGCACCTGATCTTGCCGGCTACCGCGCGGCGCGGGTCGGCTGGGCAAAGACCACCGAAGTTCTGGTGCCAGCGCGCGATGCAGCCACGTTCCATGTGCCTGCGGGGCAGTTTTTTCGTATCACCTCAGTCGGTGGACCGCAGGTGGGCGATCTGAACCTGTGGAATGCCGCCGATCTGTCGGAACGATTTTATTCCGGCAAGACCCGTGCGTTACACGGAACTCACCTGTCCACCGGCGACAGAATGTGGAGCAATTTTCCCGCCCTGCGGCCGATGGCCACGATCACCGATGACAGCTTGGATTGGTATGGGTTCGATGCGTTTGGCGGGTCTGTGCATGATGTGATCGGCACGCGCTGCGATCCCTACACGCATAATCTTTTGTCCCACGGCGGGCAGTATCACCACTGTTGCCATTCCAATCTGACGCGGGCGTTGGCAGACGCCAGCGGGCTTTCCCTGCAGGACGCTGAACCGCATGTGCATGACGTGTTGAATGTCTTCATGTGCACCGGTTTTACCCGCGACACCGGGCAGTATTTCATGAAGCAAAGTCCGGTGCGACCGGGTGACTACCTTGAATTCTTTGCCGAAATTGATCTTTTGGGTGCGCTTTCGGCTTGCCCCGGTGGGGATTGCTCATCGGAACACTCATCAGATCAGGCCGCGTGTTTTCCGTTGCTGGTTGAGGTGTTCCGGCCCAAATCAGCCCCGTCTGGCTGGGTCAGCCCGCAGCAAAGCGGTTATGATCGCAGCCACGGTCGCTAGAGCGGGTTGCGTTCAATCGGTTTCATATCCTGCTGCTTTGAAGAAGTTGTAGCACTCTTCTTCCTTGAAGAGGTCGCAGACGTGGCCGACGGCTT
>JAYSPY010000011.1:0-11520 GCA_043721855.1 Pseudorhodobacter sp. | reverse complement strand
ACCTGACGCTGGACGAGATCGTGGCGGAGATGGCCGCCGTGCACGGCGTGAGCGTGCATCGCGGATCGGTCGGCCGATGGCTGCACCGGCTTGGCCTCAGCCATAAAAAAAACCCTGCTGGCCAGCGAGATTCTGCGGCCCGACGTGGCCGAGCGGCGCAGGGTCTGGGTCGAAACCTTCCAGCCTGACATGGCCAACATGCTGGAAAGGCTAGTATTCATCGACGAAACCAGCCTCAAGACCAACCTCGTCAAGACCACCGGCTGGGCCCCCGTCGGCAAGCGCCTGATCGACCATGCCCCCTTCGGCCACTGGCACACCCAGACCTTCATCGCGGGCCTCGGGTGCGACGGGCTGATCGCCCCCTGGGTTCTGGACGGCGCGATGAACCGGGACTGTTTCGATGCCTACATCACACACCAACTCGCCCCGGCGCTGCAGCCCGGGCAGATCGTCGTGGCCGACAACCTGTCGTCCCACAAGTCCGGCCCCGCTTTTGACCTGTTGCGCGCCCAAGGATGCGACCTGATCTTCCTGCCGCCGTACTCGCCTGACCTGAACCCGATCGAGATGGCCTTCTCCAAGCTGAAAACCCTGATCCGCAAAGCCGCCACCAGAACCTACGAAGCCCTATGGAAATCCGTCGGGGCCGTCTGCGACCTGTTCCAACCACAGGAATGCAGGAACTACTTCATCGCCGCAGGATACGGAACATATTGAAAGCGACTTGCTCTAATCAGGATATACGCCAGGCCATTCCCGAGCGGCCTATTTCTTTGCTGTAACCACAGCCAGCTTGTGCGCTGACAGCATTGGCAATTCTGCCAATGACGCAGTCGGCACTGTCCACAGCCGTTTTGCATTCAGCGCTGGTTGCATCACCAGCCCCTCCGGCTTTGCCCAAACCGCAAGTGCCCCGGTTTTGCGCAAAAATCCCTCATCAATCACTTGGCATCCTGCAGGCACATCTTTCACCAAGGCTGCGATCACCACAAAATCAGCCTTGGCACAGGCCTTTGCCAACAAACCCATCGCGGCCTTGCCCTTCAGATGGATGCCCTCGACCCCAGCCAGATCAAAGCTGCGCGCGCCTTTCGGGCCTGCAAACCCAGCGCGTGCCGCAGCAATGTCCTGCTTTGCCAGATCGCCATCGTTTTCCAGCCAGCTGTCCGCTGAAAATCCGGCACCCTTGGGTGATGACAGCGCCCGTCCCTCAGCGCCCAGCATACCGACCAAAACCGCGTCACTGCTGATCAACATCGCAGGTCTGCCAGCCACGCCCCATGCAAGAAATGCCACAGCAACCGGCACCAGCCCCCAAACCCGAACACGGCCCTGAAACAAGATCACCCACAGCGCGCCGATGCTTAGCACCGGTAGAAACATCGCAGGCGGCGCATGCACGCCTGATACCGCGCCGTCCAAACTGGCAATCCAGTGCGCGATCCACAGGATCCAGCGCGAACCCATATCCATCACCCACAACGCCACCCCCGCCAGGCCAAACGGCGCCAACAGTGCGGCCACCGCCCCCGCAGGCATGACCACGGCCCCCATCACCGGCACGGTCAACAGGTTTGCCACCAAGCCATAGCCGGTCAGCCGGTTGAAATGCGCGGCCGCAAACGGTGCTGTCGCAGCCCCCGCAATGACAGAAGACATCACAAGTGTAAAAATCGGCATCGTCCAGCGTGGGATTTTTTCGCGCATAATCTGGTTTTGGAACAGGCCAAAGCCCCAGATCAACGCCACGGTTGCAGCGTAGGACATCTGAAATCCCGGCTCAGCAAGGCTTTCCGGCTGCCAAGCCAATAGCACGAACGCCGATATCGCTACGGTGCGCAAAGACAGGGCCCGACGGTCCATCAACACCGCCCCCAGCATCACCACAACCGTGATAAAGGCCCGCTGCGTCGCCACGTTAGAGCCCGACAGCGCCAGGTAGAACGCAGCTACGGCCAGTGCAAAAACCGCTGCCACCTTTTTGCTGTTCACCCGCAACGCCAGCGGCGGGATCAGCGCCACCCCGTATCGGATCAGCGCAAACACAAATCCGGTGATAAACGCCATGTTCATCCCCGAAATCGCCAGCAAATGCGACAGGTTCGAACTGCGCAATGCCTGCACGGTATCCCGGCTGATGCCAGATTGATCCCCCGTCATCACACCGGACGCAAAGGCACCCGAATCGCCCGGCACAGCCGTCATGATGGCGTTCGATAAATAGGTGCGCAGACGGCTGACCAACTGATCATCACCCGCAGGCTCTGCCATCACCAAAACCGGGGTGCGAGTATAGCCCACGGCCCCAAGCCTGTCAAAATACGCCATTCGCCTGAAATCAAATCCACCCGGTTCCGCCGGGCCTTCAGGGGCCGCCAACATCGCCGTCATCACAACCGTCATCCCGGGAATAGGGCGCAAATGGCTTTGGTCGCCGTGCAAGGATATGCGCACCTTGGCAGGCGTGCGGGAAGGCGATGTGCGTTCCAGAACAATTCTGTCAAGCGTCAGGCGCAGCTTGTCAGACTGTGATCGGTCAATTTCAATAATCCGCCCTTCCACCGGGCCATAATAGCGAAAATCCAACATCGGCGATGCTTGCAGATGCCCGCGCAGCCCAGCGCACAGTATGCCAAGTGCTATGCAACCGATTGCAACGGTGATGGTGTGATAAATCTCAGCCCCGCGCAGCCGAACGCCAATGCAAATGCACAGGCACAGTCCGGCCAAACTGTAAAATCCAAAGCCCGGTTCAACAGTCAGTGAAAACCAAAACCCAATGCCCGCCGCCAAAAACACGGCCACCCACGGAAACAGCGATGCCGGAGTCTCGGCCAGAAACCGCAACGGTGCCGTCAGGCTATGCGTAAAGCTGGCCACCTTGTTTCCCGTTCCTTGATTGCCTAGACAGTCGCAATGTAACCGCCCCATGGTTTCTGAAAGGTTAATGCGCATGGACCTGCCCGCCCCTACCCACGCAATAAAGCCCGTTGTCACGCGGTTTGCACCGTCACCGACCGGGTATCTGCACATTGGTGGCGGCAGAACGGCGCTATTCAACTGGCTTTACGCACGCGGCCATGGTGGCACGTTCCTGCTTAGGATCGAGGATACAGACCGCGAACGATCCACCCCCGATGCCGCCGCCGCCATCCTGCGCGGGCTTACATGGCTGGGGCTTGATTGGGATGGCGATGTTGTCAGCCAATTCGGGCAAAGACACCGTCACGCCGAAGTGGCCCGCGAAATGCTGGCGCGCGGTGCTGCTTACAAATGCTTTTGCACCCAAGACGAAATCGAAGCGTTCCGCACGGCGGCCGAGGCTGAAAAACGATCAACCCTGTTCATCAGCCCGTGGCGTGACGCAAACCCTGCCACGCACCCCGACGCGCCTTATGTCATTCGCATGAAAGCCCCGCGCACTGGCACAACCATCATTGCCGATGCGGTGCAGGGCAACGTGACATTCAAAAATGATCAGCTGGATGATATGGTTTGTTTACGTTCTGATGGCACACCGACTTACATGTTGGCCGTTGTGGTCGATGACCATGACATGGGGGTGACCCATGTGATCCGTGGGGATGACCATTTGGCCAATGCGGCCCGCCAAACCATGATCTATCAAGCCATGGCTTGGGATGTGCCGGTTTGGGCGCATATTCCGCTGATCCACGGTCCGGACGGCAAGAAACTATCCAAACGCCACGGTGCGCTTGGGGTCGAGGATTATCAGGCCATGGGCTACCCCGCGGCCGGTATGCGCAATTACCTGACCCGGCTTGGCTGGTCGCATGGTGACGATGAATTTTTCACCACCGAGCAGGCGAAAGACTGGTTCCGGCTGAAAGGAATCGGTCGCGCCCCCGCGCGGTTGGATTTCAAAAAGCTGGAACATATTTGCGGGCTTCATATGGCCGCATCAGACGATGCTGCACTGCTGCATGAAATCGGCGCTTACTTGGTGGCCGCAGGCCTTCCGTCTTTGACGGAGGCCCAAAGCGACGGGCTGCTTTCGGCGATGTACTGCCTAAAAGATCGGGCGAAGACATTCCCGGAACTGCTTGAAAAGGCACATTTTGTTCTAACAAATCGCCCGATCCGGCAAGACGATCTGGCGGCAAAAACGCTTGATCCGGTATCCCGCGGTATACTGCACGACTTGACGCTGCAGTTGCAAAGTGTTCTCTGGACAAAGGAAGGTCTTGAGGCCATCTTATCTGCAAAAGCGGCAGACCTTGGGGTAGGCTTTGGCAAATTGGCCGCACCCTTGCGCGCTGCAATTGCTGGGCGGACGGTCACCCCAAGTGTCTATGACATGATGCTTGTCATCGGTCAGACTGAGACGATTTCGCGGCTCAAGGACGCTGCGGCATGACCCGCCGCCGGCCTTCCCCCGCTCCATTTGGCCACGCGTTGGCCCCTCGTTGATTGAAGGGAAGACAGATGTCGGAACCAATAAGAACCGCCACGCTGACCATTGATGGTAAGGTCATTGATCTGCCTGTGCACCACCCGACCTTGGGCCCTGATGTGATCGATATTCGCAAGCTTTACACCGAAGCGGACGTGTTCACCTTTGATCCGGGCTTTACCTCGACCGCCGCGTGCGAATCAG
This sequence comes from Pseudorhodobacter sp., assembly GCA_043721855.1. GTDB lineage: Bacteria > Pseudomonadota > Alphaproteobacteria > Rhodobacterales > Rhodobacteraceae > JACMNW01. The sequence goes on along the minus strand of JAYSPY010000011.1, from coordinate 6,899 downwards.
CCATTACCTTTATTGACGGCGATAAGGGCGAACTTCTGTATCGCGGCTATCCGATTGAACAGTTGGCCGAAAACTCCAGCTTTTTGGAAGTGTGTTTCCTGCTTCTCTACGGCAACCTGCCAAATGCGGCCCAACTGGCCGATTTCGAAAGTCGCGTGCGCAATCACACCATGGTGCATGAACAGATGCATTATTTCTTTCGTGGTTTCCGGCGCGATGCGCACCCAATGGCCACGATGGTTGGCGTTGTGGGTGCGATGTCTGCGTTTTACCACGACAGCACCGATATCAACGATCCCTGGCAGCGCGAAGTTGCGGCCATCCGGATGATCGCAAAACTGCCAACGATTGCGGCAATGGCGTTCAAATATTCCATCGGCCAGCCGTTTGTTTACCCCAAAAACAGCCTCGATTATGCATCAAACTTTATGCATATGTGCTTTGCCGTGCCTTGCGAAGAATACGTGCCGAACCCGGTTATCGCCAAGGCGCTTGACCGCATCATGATGCTGCACGCCGATCACGAACAAAATGCATCCACCAGTACCGTGCGGCTGGCCGGATCATCTGGTGCCAACCCCTTCGCCTGCATTGCCGCTGGCATTGCTTGTCTCTGGGGGCCAGCGCACGGTGGGGCCAACCAAGCCGCACTGGAACAGTTGCGCGAAATTGGCACGGTTGACCGCATCCCCGAGTTTATCAAAAAGGCCAAGGACAAAACCTCTGGCGTCAAGCTGATGGGATTTGGTCACCGCGTTTACAAAAATTTTGATCCCCGCGCCAAGGTGATGAAGCAAAGCTGCGACGAAGTGCTTGATCTGTTGGGCGTTCACAACAACCCCACGCTGCAAGTCGCCAAAGAACTGGAACGCATCGCGCTGGAGGATGACTATTTCATCTCGAAAAAGCTGTATCCCAATGTCGATTTCTATTCCGGCATTATCCTCGAGGCGATTGGTTTCCCGACCTCGATGTTTACGCCGATCTTCGCTTTGTCCCGCACCGTGGGCTGGATATCGCAATGGCGCGAAATGATCGCGGACCCGACACTGAAAATCGGCCGCCCCCGCCAGCTGTATATTGGCGAGCCGCAGCGTGATTATCTCGACGTGCACCACCGCTAACCTTACGGATTAACGGCAAAACGGCGGCCTTTGTGCTGCCGTTTTTGTTCTCGCCTCCAACCTAGTGCCGAACACCGTCCAGCGTTGCTACGGCGCGATAAGTCTCTGGCCTACGGTCGCGGAACAATCCCCAGCTGCCCCGCAACGCAGCAATCGCATCCAGATCAAAACGCGCCAATAATACCTCTTGTTCGTCCCGACTGGCCTTTGCCACCACCGCCCCGGTTTGATCGGCAATAAAGCTTGATCCGTAAAACGTCACCGCGGTGCCTTCAGGGGCCACTTCGGTGCCGATCCGGTTAGATGCAAGCAAAGGCATTATGTTTGCCGCCGCATGGCCACGCATCACCATTTCCCAATGTGGCTGGCTGTCATAGCCCGGCGCGGGCGGCTCTGACCCGATAGCAGTCGGATACAAGAGCAGTTCCGCCCCCATAAGCGCCATCGACCGCGCACATTCGGGAAACCACTGATCCCAACAAATGCCGACACCAATGCGCCCAAACGCGGTATCCCAAACCTTGTATCCCGTATCTCCGGGCGAGAAATAGTATTTCTCTTCATATCCCGGCCCTTGGGGAATATGGGTTTTGCGGTAATTCCCCAGCACGCGCCCATCCGCATCAATCATCGCGACAGAATTGAAAAACGCTTGCCCTGCCCGTTCAAAATACGAACAGGGCAGCACCACGCCCAACTGCCGCGCCAATGCCGAAAACCGCGCAATCAACGGATGCCCCAACATCGGCAGGGCCAGATCGAAATACTCTGCCCGCTGGGTGATGCAGAAATACGGCGCTGCAAACAGCTCTTGCACCAAAATCACCTGCGCGCCTTGCCCTGCCGCTTGCCGCACCAGTGCCTCGGCCCGGTCGGCATTGCCGGGCAAATTCCAGCTGCAGGCAAATTGCGTGGCGGCGACTGTGACTGTGCGCATCAGATGCTTCCCTTTTGGGCAGAGTTAGCGTCACTCGACCGACGGGGGCAACCCCCCGATGGCTGTGCTCGTAACAGGTGCAAAGGGGATGCGTGCCTGCCACCACCGCCGCGGAACCACAAGTGCCGTCGGATGCACCCGTTCAGATGGATCACGCCCGATCACCCGCCTGTGGCGCAGCAAAAAGAACTTGCCCCAGCTTTTCATAGTGCCCACCATCGGGGCCGTCGCATCGCAGACAAACCGGTTGCGCCAGTCGTCTGGCAAGGCCAACCCACAGCTTTCCGCGCGGTCCAACATCCAAACCAACGGAATATTGGCAAGCGGCCGGGCCACCTCAAACGTGCCAAGCTGGCCGCCAATATCGGCATGCGCACCGCGAAACCAAACCTGTTCTATATTCCCCGGCCAGTCTTTCGGCGTTTCCCACAAAACCGGCTCAAACACATCGCGCGTCTCGTCCAAGGCCAGCGCGTGAAATCCATGATTCACCGCATGCCCAAGTTGGTGGTTATGAAACGCTGTGCGCTGATCGGTCAGCATCCACAACAGCGGAAACCGAACACCCAATGCCTTTACCGTATCCCAGACCCCCACCATTTCAACCTTTGCGTCATCATGGCAAAACCGCCGGGCAAAGGCGCGCGCCGACACGCGTGTCGGATCAGTGCGGTAATGCCGCCACGCCAGCCGCACTGCGCGTTCCGTCGCATGTTCGCGCTTTAACAACCCCACCCGGTCAATCACACCCGCAAGCGACCGCACGGCAAATGCACCACGTGAATAGCCGAACAGAAAAATTCTGTCCCCGGGCCGGTAGTGACTGGCCAAATACCCATAAGCTCGTCGGATTTGCGGGTTGACCCCCCGCCCCTGCATCAGCGCCCACGCATAGCGCCAGCCGTCCCATTGCAGGCCCGGCTCGTAATACACCGTGCGTCGCCCCGCCGCGCCCTTTTCCTTCAGCAGACGAAAGGTAATGCCTGCATTGGAATCCTGCCCCGCAGTCAGGCTGGAAAACGTGCCGTCCAGAATAATCACATGATCAACAACGCCGCGCTGAACCCCCGGTTTCGGGGCAGCAGCCGGCTCCGTCTCGACCAGAAGTCGAGGACGAAGCCAGTGGCGCAGGCGGTCAAATAGGGCCAGCAGACGCCTCCTGCAACCACCCCCACACGCGGCTAGGCGTATAGGGCATGTCAATATTTGTCACGCCACGCGGCGACAGCGCATCCAACACCGCGTTGGAAATTGCACCCAGCGCACCCACAGTCCCCGCCTCGCCGCAGCCTTTCATGCCCAGCGGGTTGCGTTTTGTCGGCACCGAATGGGTGGCAAATCCGATCATTGGCATGTCGCCTGCCCGCGGCATGGCATAATCCATGAAACTGCCCGCCATCAACTGCCCTTGGTTATCATACACCGCGTTTTCCATCACTGCCTGTCCGAACCCCTGTGCCACGCCGCCATGAATTTGCCCTTCCACCAACTTCGGGGCTATTAACACCCCAAAATCGTCAACAACCCAATAACGATCAAGCCGGATCGCGCCCGTTTCGGGATCAATTTCCACCTCTGCCAAATGCGCCCCGTTGGGAAAGGATTTGCCGTCAATTTCCGTGGTCTGGGCAATGTCCAACAAATCCATCCGGCCCTTCTGGCGCGCCAGATCGGCCGCCTCTGTCAGCGTCAAGCGCAGGTTAGACCCCGCCGCGCCAAACGTCGCATCCGCAAATGCAACGCCGTCCAGCCCCAATTCACCTTCCAGAAACGCGCTGAATTCGGCAATCATATGGCCAACTGTGGCGCGAATGGCGGTGCCCTGCACCGTCACAGACCGCGATCCCCCGGTGCCGCCCCCCTTGGCAATGCGGTCGCTATCACCTTCGACGATTCTGATCGACGCAGCATCCAGCCCGGTCTGCGACGCAATCATCATTGCATAAACCGTCTCATGGCCCTGCCCGGCCGATTGCGTGCCCACATACAGCGTTGCCCCGCCGCCTTCGTCCAGCGTCAGGCGCGCAGTTTCCTCGGGGTCACCCAAGATGGATTCGATGTAGACGCCAAGCCCAAGCCCCCGTAAAAGCCCTTGCTCCGCTGACGCAGCCCTGCGTGAAGCATAACCCACAACATCAGCTTCAACCCGCAACCTGTTCAAAACGCCGTGAAAATCGCCAACATCGTAAACCTCGCCCGTTGCTGTCGCAAAGGGGAATTTTGTCACAAAATTCCGGGCCCGCAGATCGAACGGGTCCACACCCAGCACCCGCGCCGCATGGTCCATCACCCGCTCGATCGTGTAAATCGCCTCTGGCCGCCCGGCACCGCGGTAAGCATCGACGGGTGTGGTGTTGGTATAAACGCCGCGCGCACCCAGATAAGCGCGCTTTATATCGTACACCCCGGTCAGCACCTTGGCGAACAACTGCGATTGAATCGGTTGCCCGAAGTGTGAATTATAAGCCCCCAAATTCGATAGCAAGTTCACCCTGTAGCTGGTAATCCGCAACTCCGCATCAAAGCCGATATCCGCCCGCGCCACCAGATCGCGCCCTGCATTGTCGGTCAACATGCCCTCGCCTCGTTCCGCCATCCAGCGAACGGGCCGCCCCAACATCCTGGCTGCCTGTGCGATCACCACATATTCGGGGTAAGGCATGCCCTTCATGCCAAACCCGCCGCCAACATCCGGGTTTGTCACCCGCACGGCATCCGGGGCCAGCTGCAACATGCGTGACAGCTCTTTCTTCTGCTCCCAAACCCCCTGACCATTGACACACAAATGCACACGCGCACCGTCCCATTCGGCGTAAGCCCCGCGAGTCTCCATCGAATTGGCGATGATCCGGTTATGCACCACCTCAAGACTGATCTTATGCACTGATCCCGCAAAAGCCGCCTCCGTGGCCGCCGCATCGCCGATGCCGTAATCATAGGCGAGGTTCGCCGGTGCCGCTTCGTGCAGCGCAAATCCGCCCGGCTCCAACCCCAAAGCCACAGGCAAATCGTCAATTTCAACGCCGATCAGCTCCGCCGCATCACGCCCTGCTTCCAGCGTATCGGCAATCACAACCGCAATCGGCTCACCCACATAACGCACATGCCCGCGCGCCAGCACCGGCCGCGCCGTCAACGCGCCACGCGTTCCATCGCGGTTTTTCACCCGCTCGCCCTTCATGTCCAGAATGATTCCGGTTGCAGCCAATTCGTCCGCCCCCAGCACCAGATGCACGCCGGGCACATCGCGCGCGGCATCCAGATCAAGCCCGGTAACCACGCCATGCGCGACGGTAGAGCGCAAAAACACCGCATAAAGCGCACCCGTCGGCGCAATATCATCCACATAGCGCCCGGCCCCGGTCAAAAACCGCATATCCTCGCGCCGCCTGAGCGGCTGTGCCCCACCGAACTTTGCACCTGCGTTCATAGCATCCATCCAATTCTTATGACCAAACGCAAAAAATAAACCCCCGGCAGGATTTGTCCAGCCGGGGGTGCAAGGTAATCGCGAATGAAACGCGCTTAGGGTCGCAGCGACAACACAGTTGCCAATGTCAGCTCACCAAAGCCGTTGAAGCGGGTGTTTGTGACGGTTGAATACGCGCCAAGCCCTTCAAAAATCACAAAATCGCCTTCCGCAATGTCGGCAGGCAACATCACATCACCCGGCAAACGGTCTACCGAATCGCAGGTGGGGCCAAAGACGATGCGTGACATGTCCGCACCGCGACGCGCTTCGCCGTCCGGCGCTACCACCCGCGTGCGGTCAATCACGCCAATCAACGGCAATTCGGCAAGCGCGCCATAGATGCCATCGTTCAGGAACACATGGGTATCATCGCGCACCGATTTCACCCGTGTGGCCAGCGTGAACGCATCGCCGCACAGGGCCCGGCCCGGTTCGCACACCAAAAGTGGGCGATCATCGCCGAACGCTTCGGTCGCCACCCGGTCGATCAGCGCAAATGTCGCCTCCAGTTGCGGCACCACGCCATGCAAACGGTGCGACGGGAACCCGCCGCCGACGTTCAGGCGCGCAATCGTAACACCCGCATCCGACGCGATCTGCGCTGCTGCCCGAATATAACTATCCCAAGCGGCGGGGTCTGTGCACTGTGTGCCGGGGTGAAAGGTGATCGACGGGATAAATCCGGCTTCCGCCACGCGCTTGAGCAAGCCCACTGCCACATCGGCAGTCGCCCCAAACTTTGCCCCAAAGTTATACGCCGCCCCCGATACTGGCAGCTTGAAACGCACAGTGATTTCGGTGCCTTCCGCTGGCACATCAGAAATCAGCTTTTCCAGTTCAGACCGGCTGTCCACCGAATAGGATTTCACACCCAATTCCACCGCCACCGCAATTTCGCTGCGCGACCGCACCGGATTGTTGTAATGCAGCGCCGCATCGGGGGCCAAACGCCGGATCAGGTGCATCTCAAACGGCGATGCAACGTCATAGCCGCGAATGCCTGCCGCTGCCAGATTTTCAACCACTGCCTCGCCGGGGTTGGATTTCACGGCATAAGTCACCATGCCCGGAAAGCCGTCAATGAACCGGCGCGCAGCAGATTGCAGGGCGGCTGGTGCAAAAAACAGCACCGGGTTTTCCGGCCGCACAGAGCGCAGATATTCGGATGGATTGGTCCAGATTGTTTTAGAAAGTCCCATCGGCGCATTCCTTCTTTAGCCAATAAGACGCAAGAGAACCGCCCGCCTATTGCGGATAAAACGGCACCTGCGCGGTTTTTTACAAACCAGGCCAGGTGCGTATGAGCCGCCCTTTTCCTGAAAACGTGGACCTTGCATATGGGGCACAAAGTGACCGATGAAAATAG